>JAVBYL010000306.1 GCA_030824035.1 Humidesulfovibrio sp. | reverse complement strand
GTGCTGCGGGCGTTGGCGGACCACTTGGCCGCTGTTCCCGGCGCGGACGCGCTCTTGCTGGGCGCGCTCTCCGAGCTTGGCCTGCGCCAGACCCAGGACTGGCGCGTGGGGCTGGCCACGGGCCTGTGCGACCTGCGGGTGTTCCGCACCGAGGCCGGGTTTTCGGAGTTGGCCCTGGCCGCCAGCCTGGCCACGGCGCAAAAGCAGGGGCCAGCCTTCGCGGCGGAGCTTGCCGCAGCCGATCCTTCCGGCCGCATCCGCAGGGCGCTGGCCGCTGGCCAAGCTCGCAAATAACCCCGCAAGTGAGCTCGCAAGCAAGCTGCCAAAGCTGCTGATGAATTCACCGTCGAATCTGATGTCGAATCCGTCGACTTCAACGCTCCGCTAGCCCAGGTGTTGCCGCACCCAGGCCGCGATGTCGCGCGCGCTGCGCGCGCCCATGATGCGGTCCACCTCGCGCCCGGCCACAAAAAGCGCCACGGTGGGGATGGACTGGATGCGGAACCGCGCGCCCAGGGCTTTTTCGGCCTCGGTGTCCACCTTGCCCAGGCGCACCCCCGGCCCCAGCAGCCCGGCGGCCTCCTCGAAAGCCGGGGCCATCATGCGGCAGGGGCCGCACCACGGCGCCCAGAAGTCCACCACAAGGGGCAGCTCGTCGCGCGCCAAGAGCGCGTCCATGGTTGGGGCGTCAAGGTGCAGCACGCCGCCGGTGAGGGGCTTGGCGCATTTGCCGCACACGGCCTTGGCCAGGCGGTCCGGGTCCACCCGGTTGACCGCGGAACAGGAGGGGCAGAGCAGATGTTTCATACCGTGTGAGGATAAGCACGGCGAAGGGAGAGGCAAGGGGCCGGAAAAAGGGGGAGGCGTTCCGCCCCCCCCCCGTTTGCCATAGCGAGTGCCGCCCGCGAAGGCGATTCCACCAGCGAAGCCCAGGCTATTCTTCCCTGCCAAGCTCCATGAGCTTCGCCGCGTAGGTCTTGCGCAGCTCCTCCATGTACACGGTGTCGATGCCGCCCTTCCAGGTGACCACCTCGGAGTAGCGCTTGGGGATCGTGGCGTTCATGGGCGCGTAGCCGGAGCGCATCCTGAGCCGCCAGCGCAGCTTTTGGATGGCCTCGCCCGCGGCGTCCAGGTTTTCGGCCACGCCCTTGTAGCCCAGGGAGGAGAGCGCCATGCCCAGGCGCTCCGGGGTGTACACCCCGCGCGCGAACAGGCAGCCCACCATGCTGGTGAGCACGCAGCGGCTGGCCTCGTCCTTGACGAAGCCCGCCACGATCTTGGGGGCGTCCTTGTCCTGTTGTTTCTGGTCGGCGGAGTAGGCGCTGGAGTCCAGGTGCGAGTGGCGGAAGCTCAGGGTCTCGGAGACGAAGAAGGTCTCGCCCGTGGCGTAGCCCGCCATCTCCTGGCCCAACACGCAGGCATAGTCCGCGCCGCCGTAGTGGGCGGCGGCCTTCAGCGTGCCCTGCGCCAGGCGCTGGTAGAACTCGTTGCTGCCCGCGCCCAGGTGGCGGATGGCCGCCTTGTAGCCCGCGGCCTCGCCGAACTTCAGGGGGGTCAGGGTCTCGGCCTCGGTGATGACGCCCTTTTCCAGGGCCTCCGTGGCCCAGGCCAGGGCAACGCCGCCACTCATGCAGTCCAGGCCCTCGCGCTCCACGGCGTCCATCAGGCCCAGCACGCCAAAGCCATCGGTCATGCCCAGCATGGAGCCCAGGGAGAAGATGGGCTCGTAGTCGTAGGCCACCTGGCGGTACAGGTAGCGGTTGTCGGCCATGAACTTCTCGCGCAGGTAGCCGATGTGGATGCAGCCCACGGGGCAGCCGGAGCAGGCCGTGTTGCGCAGCAGCATGTCCTTGGCGAACTTCTCGCCGCTGATGCCGTCGATGCCAGCATCGGTGGTGGCCTGCAGGTTGCGCCAGGGCAGGCTCTTCAGCTCGTTGAGGGCGGCCACGTTCCCGGCGGTTCCCAGGTCGTGGTACTTGCTCATCATGCTCGTCTCGGTAACGAGCTTGAAGACCTCCTGGAAGTCCTTGGCATAGGCCTCGCTGCCTGCGGGCATGGGGAAGGAGGCATCGCCCGTGATGGCGATGGCCTTGAGGTTCTTTGCGCCCATCACAGCGCCGGAGCCCAGGCGGCCGAAGTGCCGGTACGTGTCCACGTTGATGCAGGCGTAAGCGCAGCCGTTTTCCCCAGCGGGGCCGATGCGCCAGATGCTGCGGTGGCCGGAGCCGGAGAGCATATGGCGGATCATCTTGCCGGTGGTGAACACATCCTTGCCCCAAAGGAAGGGCGCGTCCTTGATTTCCATGTGCCGGTTGCCGATGGACAGCACGCAGGGCACGCTGGCCCGGCCCGTGATGACCAGGGCGTCCATGTCGGCGAAGCGCAGGGCCAGGGCGCCGCGCCCGCCCGCGTGGCTCTCGGCGTATTGGCCGTGGTAGGGCGAAAGGAACCCGCACACGGTCTTGCTCATGAGCGGGTAGTAGCCCGTGAGCGGGCCGATGGCGAAGATCAGCGGCTGGGCCGGGTCGTTCCAGGGCGCGGCGGGGTCGCCGTATTTTTCAAACAGCATGGCCGCCAGGCCGGAGCCGCCGAGGTAGGTCTCGCGCCCGGGCAGCAGCACAATATGGGTGCGCCGGGTGGAGAGGTCCACCAGCAGCACGCGGAACTCGTGGCGGATGCCGGGGCCGGTGTTCGGGGTCTGCGCGCTCATTCCGGCACCTCCTGACCCACGCGGGCTCCGTTTTTTTCGCCCAGTTCCAGGCAGTCGTGCGGGCAGAAGGCCACGCAGCGGCCGCAGTGGATGCAGACGTACGGGCTGCCCGCCTCGTCCTGCACTATGGCCTCCACCGGGCAGGCCTTGACGCAGCGCCCGCAGCGGATGCACAGGCTGCGGTCCTGCTTCACGCCGCCGTCGCTCTTGCGCGGCGTCAGAGAGCCGGTGGGGCAGGCGGCCGCGCATGGCGGCGGGTCGCAGGCGAGGCAAACGCGCGCCTCGAAGCCGGTGGAAATGCCCCCGGAGGAGCCGATGCGGATGCCCGCCGTGTACCAGGACAAGCGCTTGTGCACCAGCCGCGCGCAGGCCAGGGAGCAGCTCTGGCAGCCGATGCAGCGGTCCATGCGCGCTGCGATGAGAGTCTTCATTCCTTCATGTCCTTCGTGCTTTCAGGCGTTTATGTCGGCGTTATGTCGCTGCCGGCTTCTTGGTGAAATCAAGCACCATATCCACCAGCTCTTCTTCCGGGTTGACGCTGATTTCGAACCCGAACTTGCGGGAGAGGCCTTGCATGGCCTTGTTCTCGATCATGGTTTGGCCCTTGAGGTGCGCGGTGCCGCGCTCGCGGGTGTAGTCCACCATTTTGCGGAACAGCACGCTGCCCAGGCCCGTGCCCTTCTGGTCGGAGCGCACCACGATGGCGAACTCGGCCTCGGAGTTGTCCGGCTTGGTGGCCGTGCGCACCACGCCGAGGGTCTCGGGCAGGCCGCTTTCGCCCATGGCGGTGGCGATGAAGGCCATCTCGCGGTCGTAGTCGATCTGGGTGAACCGGGCCATGTCGCGGTGGTCAAAGTCGCGCCGCACCACGCCGAAGAAGCGCATGCGCAGGTCTTCGTCCGAAAGTTTGGCGATGAAGGCGCGGTGGGCGGGCTCGTCCTCCGGGCGGATGGGCCGAAGGGTGACCTTGCGGCCATTCTTCAGCACCACGCATTCTTCCAGCTCGCGCGGGTAGGGGCGCACGGCCAGGCGCTGGGCGCCGGTGCGGGTTTCCTCGGCCACGCGGATCTTGGCGCCCAGGCACAGCACGCCCGCGTCGTCGGCGTACAGGGGGTTGATGTCCAGGCTCTGGATTTGCGGCACGTCGATGATGAGCTGGGCGATCTGGATGATGGTCAGGCAGATGTCGTCGATGTCCGCCGCGGGGTGCTGGGGCGTGCCGGAAAGCAGGTGAACAATGCGCGTGCGGCCGATGAGCTCGCGGGCCAGGCTCATGTTCAGCGGGGGCAGGGTCACGGCGCGGTCGCGGATGAGATCACGCGCAAGGCCGCCGTGGCCAAAGGCCAGCACGGGTCCGAACACCGGGTCCATGTGGGCGGAGACAAAGAGCTCGTGCGCGCCGGTGCGCCTGCCCATCTTTTGCACCACAAAGCCCTCGATGTAGGCGTCCGGCCGCTGGCGCGACACGCGGGCCAGCACGCTGGCGGCGGCCTCCCACACCTTGTCCGGGCCTTCCAGGTCCAGGCGCACGCCGCCCACCTCCTGGGGCTGGGAAATTTGCGGGCTCTTGAGCTTCAGCGCCACGGGGTAGCCCAGCTCGTCGGCGGCGATGACCGCGTCGCGCGCGCTTTTGACCACGCGGGTTTCCACCACCGGGATGCCGTACGCCGTGAGCACGTCCTTGGCCTCCGGCTCGGTGAGGGCGCTGCGGCCCTCGTCCAGGGCCTTGCGGCAGGCCTCGCGGGCGGTGGTGGTGTCGGGGAAAAAGTCCGTGGGCAGGCTGTCCGGGGTCTGGATCAGCAGCTCCTGGTTCTTCTGGAACTCCACCATGTACAGGAAGGCGCGGGTGGCCTGCTCCGGCGTTTCGTAGGTGGGCACGCCCGCATCGGCGAACACGGCGCGGGCGCGCAGGGCGCTCTCGCTGCCCATCCAGCTGGTGAGGACCATGCGCTTGGCGCGCTTGCCCGCCTGGGCCACGGCCTGGGCCACCTCCACCTCGGAAAGCCCGGCAAAGGGCACATGCAGCAGCAGCACGGCGTCCACGCCCGGGTCGGTGAGCAGGATCTTGAGCGCCTCCACCCAGTCCTGGGCCTTGGAGTCGAAGCGGATGCTCATGGGGTTGCCGCGCGTCCAGCCCTCGCCCAGCAGCTTGTCCAGGGCCAGCAGGGTGTCCTCCGCCAGGCGGGCCAGCCGCCCGCCGCCGGTGATGAGCGCATCCGCGGCCATGATGCCCGCCGAGGCGCCGTTGGACAGGATGGCCAGGCGGTCGCCGCGCACGGGCTTTGCGCTGGAAAGGGTCTGTGCGGCGTCGAAGAGGCTGTCGATGCTGCCCACGCGGAGCATGCCCGCCCGCCGGAAGGCCACGTCGTAGACTTCGTCGGAGCTGGCGTTCATACTGGCGTTGATGCTGGCGTTGATGCTGGCGCTGGCGCCCGCGTTGGCCTGGGCCAGGGTGCGTCCGCCGTCCGCCGGGCCGGAGAGGGCCGTAAGCTCCGCCAGGGCGTTTTGCAGCGCCTGCCCCGGCCGCAGGGCCAAAACCGGCTTGTTGCGCGAGGCCGCGCGCGCGGCGGAGACGAACTCCCGCGCGGCGTGGATGGACTCCACGTACAGCAGGATGGAGCGCACCGAGGGATCGCCGCCCAGGTAGTCGAGGATGTCGGCGAAGCTGACATCGAGCTGCGCGCCCAGGCTTATCATGTGCGAAAAGCCGATGCCGTGGCTGCGCGCCCAGTCCAGAACGGTGGTGAACAGGCTGTCGGACTGGGACAGGAAGGCCGTTTTGCCCGGCAGGCTGGGAATATGGGCCAGGCTGGCGTTCAGGGAAAGCTGCGGCACGATGAGCCCCATGCTCTTGGGGCCCAGCAGGCGTACCTCCGGCGGGCTGGCGGCCTCCAGCAGCTCGGCCTTCAGGCGTGCGCGGCTCTTGTCGTCCAGGCGGGAAAAACCGGGGCCCATGAGGATAACCGAGCGCGTACCGCGCTGGCGCAGGGCGTCGATGATGAGCGGCGCCTCCAGCAGCGGACGGCAAACGATGGCCAAGTCCGGCGTTTTGGGCAGGTCGGCGATGGTGGAGTAGGTGAGCACCCCGGCGATGGCCTCGGCCTCGCGGCTCACGGGCATCACCGGACCGGTGAACCCGCCGCCCATGAGGTTCTTCATCACCAAGTGCCCGATGTTGGCCGGGTCGTTGGCCGCGCCGATGACCGCCACCGACTTGGGGCTGAACATGGATTCAAGGTTCATCAGGCTCATGCGGCCCCCGGTTGCGCGTGGTGCAGGAGTTCGGCCAGGGATTGGGGTCAGGGCGCTGGCTTGGCATAAGGCCACGTTACCCTTGCCTGATACCCCGAACAGGGCTCCGGTGGCAACACCCGCGCTGGTATAAAGAAAGACGCCGGAAATGCCGATATGCATGCCATGATTCCCCCCAGGAAGGAGCCCGCGCCATGAAGCTCGCCACCGCCGAAATGCACGCCGCCAACGCCGAGGCAGCCCAGACCTCCCTTACCCTGCAGTCCACGGCCCGGGCCAAGGGCACGCTGACCTTTGGCGGCGAAAGCCAGGGGAACACCGCTGACCAGGGCGACACCGTGAGCATTTCCGAGGAGGCCAAGGCCAAGGTCGCCACCGGCCTGGGCGACAATAAAGAGGCCGAGGAAGCGAAAAGCAGCGCCGAGACCGTGAAGGAAAAGCTGCAAAAGCGGATTCAGGAAATTCAGCAGCGCCTGCGGGAAATTCAGGCCGACGCGAGCCTTTCCGAAGACGAAAAAAAGACGCAGACCCAGGCCTTGCAGGCCGAGCTGCTGATGCTGTTGAACCAGCTGAACGAAGCCAACGCCAACGAGTACAAGGGCGGCACCCAGGCCAAGGGCATGGCGCAGAGCCTCACCTAGGCGGGCAGGCGGTCGCTTGTTTTCGCAAATCCCCTCTGGGTACCAGGGGGGATTTTTTTGTGCGTTCGGGCGGAGCCGAAGCCAGCCCGGCAGCCTGGGCTACGGCGTTCTGAGGCCCAGGGCGCGCCAGAGCACCGGGGCCTGCCCCTCCAGGCTGAACCGCTCCACGCAGGTGCGGCGCGCGGCCAGGCGCATGGTCTCCAGCAGTTCGCGGTCGTCCGCCAGGCGCAGGATGTGCTCGGCCCACTGGCCGGGGCACTCCACCAAAAAGCCGTCCGCGCCATGGGTCAGAATCTCGCGGTTGAAGCCCACGGCGCTGGCCACGGGCACGGCTCCGCAGGCCATGTACTGCAGAATTTTGAAGCCGCACTTGCCGCGCGTGAACTCATCGTCGGTCAGCGGCATCAGCCC
>JAVBYL010000045.1 GCA_030824035.1 Humidesulfovibrio sp. | reverse complement strand
AGCTCGCTTTTGGTGCGCTTCCACTCGGCCACGGGGTCCGGGGTAAGCAGCAGGCAGGCCCGCGCCAGGCGCTCGGCGTACTCCGGCAGCGGCATGCCGCTGGCCTCCGCCAGGGCCTCCGTGGGGTACAGGCACACCGTGGAGCCCAGCAGTCCGGCGCGGCGGCGGCGGTCCAGCACGCCCGCTGCCTTCATCTCAGCCAGTTCGCCCTGGGCTATGCTGCGCGGGTCCACATGGCCCAGGTGGGTCAGCTCGTCCGGCGCCAGGATGGTGATGACCCCGGCTGTGGCGCGGTGCAGCTCGTCCAGGCCCGGCTGGGCGAAGGTGAGCTGGCCGAAGCTGGAGTTGGCGAAGTGCTCGGTTTGCATGAAGGCGGTGGGCAGGGCCAGGGGCAGGGGATGCAGCCGGGCGTCCATGAGGGCGGCGTATACCGCCTCGGCCAGGGGGATGGCGTCGTGGTCGTAGCGCAGCAGCACCAGCTCGCCGTTTTTGAAGGGCACGGCGCGTGAGGTGCGCAGAGCCCACACGAGGACCTCGGCGTAGGAATCGAGCTGTTCCGGGGTGTACAAGGCCACTGGCGCCTCCGCCTTGGCGGGTTGGTTCGGGCGATCGGGAGGGCGCTCTCGTTGGCGCCTCCCGGCGCTTGTAGCCTAGCGCGGCGCGGTTTGCACGCAGTTCCGCCCCAGGTGCTTGGCGCGGTACAGCGCCAAATCCGCCTGCTGGACAAGATCGTTGGAGCCGCACTGCCTGCTGGGCAGGATGCTGGCCACGCCCAGGCTCACCGTGACGATGCCGGGGTCCGTGTCCGCATGGGGGAGCTCCAGCGCCCAAATTTCCTGCTGGAGGTGTTTGGCGATTTCCAGCGCGGCCTGGGCGTCGGTATCGGGCAGGAGCACCACGAACTCCTCGCCGCCGTAGCGCGCCACAAGCCTGCCCGCCCGCCGCTCGGCCTCGGCCAGGGCACGGGCCAGGGTCTTCAGGCACACATCGCCCGCCAAGTGGCCGTAGCGGTCGTTGTAGTGCTTGAAGTGGTCCACATCCAGAATGATGAGCGAGAGGTGCGAGCCCGCGCGCAGGGCACGGTTCCACTCCTGCGCCAGGAGCAGGTCAAAGCTGCGGCGGTTGGCTATCTCGGTCAACCCATCGGTGTTGCTCAGCTTCTGGAGCTGGGCATTGGTGTGTTCCAGGGCGCGGGTGCGCTCCTCCACCAGGGCTTCCAGCTCGCGGTTGCGGTCGTACAGGTTGCGCATGGGGTACACCTCGCCGTCCTGCACCATGTGGTAGGGAATGGAGATGGTGCTGCTCACGATCTTCCAGTCGTGCCCCTCGCGGCGGAAAACCAGCACCAGCCGCGCCGTTTCCTTGGACAGGATATTGTCGGGGATGGGCAGGATGATGCGGAAAAATCCGGTGGTGATGACGACGTCGTCGCTTATGTCCTGCAACGAAACATCCAGCAGGTCGATGCGGATGCGGCCCGGCACCTGGGAAAAGTCCTGCCGTGTGATCTTGACCCACTCCTCCCGGTTTTTGACCAGGAAGTCGCCGCCACCGGTGAAGCCGCTGAAATTCTCGCTGAAGTGCGCCGTCAGGCGGTCGTCGCGCCCGGCGTACATTTCTATATATTCATCGAAAAGCGCGCGGATGAGCTGGTCCCGTGCTTGTCTCATGGCCGTATCCTTGCGGGAAGTGGCTGGGGCGTGGTGTGGGTGATACACTTCTCCGTGTGGTGCGAATAAGCCGGGTGGCCAGAGCAAGACGTTTGCTGTGTTCAAGTTAGCGCAATGGGGAGGGCGCGGCAAGTGGATGGTTACGTAGTCGTTGATGAAAAGATGTGGCTGTGGAGGGGCGCGCGGGCAGCGGGAATACGTTTCGCTCGTCGCCATTGCCGGAAATGACCAGAATCAGGCAGCCTACGTAGGGAGCTGGGGCGGGCTATTTCGCCAATATGTAAAAATGGTGAGGGGGCGCAGCATACGGAGTACAATGAAGGGGGTGTACAAGGGTATTTGGCCAAAGGGGAAAATATACATCGGCAGTGATCTGACGGATTCCATAGCCTACTTTGGTGGCCCCAGGGCGCGCTCATCGGGCGTGATTCCCTCACACGCAAAGCGGGCGCGCCAGTAACGACGCGCCCGCTGCCTGATGCCCTTTGGTGCGGGCCAGCCCCTAGCCCAGGTCTTCCACCAGATGCTTGAAGGTCTGCTTGCCCGAGGCCAACGCGCCGCCAAAGCCGCCGCCGGGGGAGCCCCAGGCGCTGGAGAGGTACAGGCCCTTCACCGGCGTGCGGTTTTCCAGCCTTGTCAAAAAGGAGTTGTCCGGGGTCTGGTCGTAGCCGTAGATGGCGCCCCCGGTGTTCCCGGTGAAGCGGCGGTTGGTCAGCGGCGTGGCCGCCTCGCGCATCACGATCATCTTGGACAGGCCCGGCAGCGCCCTGGCCTCCACCACGGCCACGAACTGCTCGATCATGCGGTCCTTGGCCTGGTTGTACTCGTGCTTGTTGTTGGCATCGTAGTCCTTCTCGTACTTGCGCCAGGGCTCGTAGCCGGAGAGCGCCATGATGGCCATGGTGGACATGCCCTTGGGCGAGAACCCCGGCACCAGGTTGTCGTAAATCATGCAGCCCAGGCCAGCCTTGGTGTAGTCGCCGCTCAGGGCGGCGGCGTAGGCGATTTCGGGGTCGTCCTGGAGGTCGATGGAGAACTCCGCGCGCGGTTGGATGGCGGTGATGTCCTTGCTTAAGCCCAGCCAGACGATGACGCTGCTGACGCTGGGGGTGAAGGTGGCCAGGCGGTCCGTGTATTTTTTGGGCAGCGCGTCCACCGGCAGCATGCCGAAGGTGACCGGAGCGGCGGCGTTGCTGACCACCGCCCGGGCCTCGAAGGTTTTTCCGGAGGCTGTGCGCACCCCGGCGGCCCTGCCATTCTTGAGCAGAATCTCACTCACGCGCTCGCCCAGGATGACTTTGCCCCCGCCCTCGGCCACAACCGCCGCCAGGGCGTTGCTCAGGCTTTGGGAGGTACCGCGCAAGTACTGGCCGCCCTGGGTCATGTAGTCGGCCATGGGGTCGAGGTAGTAGAAGGCCGCGAGCTTGGAGGGCGGCAAGCCGTAGTAGCCCCAGGTCATGCCCACCAGGGACTTGAGCCGCGGGTTGGTCAAGAAGCCGTCCATCACCTGGGCCAGCGTTTTGCCCGCCACGTCCCACAGGGTGGGGTAAATTTTGGGGAACTGCGCCATGTCCGCAATGCCGTTGCTGTTCAGGGCGGCCATTTCCGCCACAAACTGCCGCCAGTAGGCCATGAACTTCACAATGGAGGCGCGCTCCGCCGGGAAGCGCTGGATAAGCAGCGCCTCGAACCCCGCCAGCCCAGCGTTGGGCAGGTCGACAATGCCGTCCGGCTCCATGCGCGACCAGGCCAGCTTGTGGTCCACCAGGTTGAGGCGGTCGTACACGCCCATTTCGGTGAGCATTTTTCTGCTGTCCGGAGATTTGGCGCAGGTGGAGTGCAGGGACACCTCGCAGGTGAAGGTGCCGCCGCTGTCGCCCTCGCGCTCGAAGGAGGTGGCGTAGCCGCCGGGGATGGTGTGTTGCTCTATGACCAGGGGTTTGAGGCCGTTTTTGGCCATGAGGGCTGCGCAGCCCAGACCGCCCAGGCCCGCGCCGATGATTACGGCGTCGTACCCCGTGCCGCCCTTGCTGGCTTTGCGCGCCTTGGCCCAGGCGGGGTCGGGCGTCCAGCCGATGATGGCCGAACCGGCCAGGAAGGTCATGATCTCCAGGAACTTGCGGCGGGTCATCATAGGGTGCCTCCGGGCAATGACGTGTGTGGTGTACGCATTGTCCGTACTGCGCTTGTTGAATGATGTCAAAGGTGTCTGAGGCATATGCCAGAAATGTTGCACAAAAAAAGAGGGGCCGGAGCCCCTCTTGCGTTCGTTTGTGTTCCGCCTGCTACTGAATCTTCCGCTGCTCTTCCGCCCTCGGCGCCTCGGTGGTCTCGGCGTCGTAGATCACATCCCCGTCCTCGTCCTTGCGGCCGAACACGATGCGCCCGTTTTGCTCGTCCACCACCACCTCGGCCCCGTCCATCAGGCGGCCGGAGATGATCTCCCGGGCCAGCGGGGTTTCCAGGTGGGTTTGCAGGTAGCGGCGCAGGGGCCGGGCTCCGTAGATGGGGTCGTAGGCCGCCTCCGCCATGAAGGCCTTGGCCGCTTCGGTGATGGTGAGGCCCATCTTGCGATCGGCCAGGCGCTGGCGCAGGCTGCCTGCCAGCAGTTCGATGATGTCCATGAGCTGTGCCTGCTGCAGCGGCTTGAACAGCACGGTCTCGTCCACACGGTTCAGGAACTCCGGGCGGAAGTGTCCGCGCAGGGCCTCCATGACCTGGTCCGTGACGCCGGGGCCGAAGGTGCCGTCGGGCCGGATGCCCAGGAGCATGGCCTGGGAGCCGATGTTGCTCGTCATGATGAGGATGGTGTTCTTGAAGTCCACCGTGCGGCCATGGCTGTCGGTCAGGCGTCCGTCGTCCAGGATTTGCAGCAGGGCGTTGAAGACATCCGGGTGGGCCTTTTCCACCTCGTCGAAGAGCACCACGGAGTACGGCTTGCGGCGCACAGCCTCGGTGAGCTGGCCGCCTTCGTCGTAGCCCACGTAGCCCGGAGGCGCGCCGATGAGCCGCGCCACGGCGTGCTTTTCCATGTATTCGCTCATGTCCAGGCGCACCATGTTGTCCTCGGTGTCGAACAGCGCGCTGGCCAGGGTCTTGCACAGCTCGGTTTTGCCCACGCCCGTGGGCCCCAGGAACAGGAAGCTGCCGATGGGCCTGCGGGGGTCCTTCAGGCCCGCGCGGGCGCGCAGCACGGCGTCGGCCACGGCCTGCACGGCCTCGTTCTGCCCCACCACGCGCTCGTGCAGCTGCTCCGGCAGGCGCAGCAGCTTCTCGCGCTCGCCTTCCAGCAGGCGCGTTACGGGAATGCCGGTCCAGCGGGCGATGATGCCCGCGATGTCGTCCGGGCCGACCTCCTCCTTGAGCAGGCGCGGCTTGCCTTCGTCCCCTTCGCCGTCCTCTGCCGGGGCGCTCTCGGCCAGCTGCTTTTCCAGACTGTGCAGCTTGGAGTAGCGCAGCTCGGCGGCGCGGTTGTAGTCCAGCGCCCGCTCGGCCTCGTCGATCTCCAGCTTGGTCTGCTCTATGTCGGCCTTGATGCGGCGCACGCCCTCGATGGCGCCTTTTTCGCGCTCCCACTGGCCCATGAGCTCGTCCTGCTTGTCCTTCAGCTCGTCCAGTTCCTCCACCAGCTTGTCCAACCGGTCGCGGCTGGCGGCGTCGGTCTCGCGCTTCAGCGCCTCGCGTTCAATCTCCAGCTGGAGCACGCGGCGGTTGGTCTCGTCCAGCTCCGTGGGCAGGCTGTCTATGTCCGTGCGGATCATGGCGGCGGCCTCGTCGATGAGGTCGATGGCCTTATCCGGCAATTGGCGGTCGGTGATGTAGCGGCTGGAGAGGGTGGCCGCCTCCACGATGGCGGAGTCGCTGATGCGCACGCCGTGGTGCACCTCGAAGCGCTCCTTGAGGCCGCGCAGGATGGAGATGGTGTCCTCCAGGCTCGGCTCGTCCACCATGACGGGCTGGAAGCGGCGCTCCAGGGCGGGGTCCTTTTCGATGTATTTGCGGTACTCGTCCGTGGTGGTTGCGCCGATGCAGTGCAGCTCGCCACGGGCCAGCAGGGGCTTGAGCATGTTGCCGGCGTCCATGGCGCCCTCGGCCTTGCCCGCGCCCACTATGGTGTGCATTTCGTCGATGAACAGGATGATGCGGCCCTCGGACTTCTGCACGTCCTTCAGCACGGCCTTCAGGCGCTCCTCAAACTCGCCGCGGTACTTGGCCCCGGCGATGAGCGCGCCCATGTCCAGGGCGAAGATGGTCTTGTCCTTCAGGCCCTCGGGCACGTCCTGCTTGACGATGCGCTGGGCCAGGCCCTCGGCTATGGCCGTTTTGCCCACCCCGGCCTCGCCGATGAGCACCGGGTTGTTCTTGGTGCGGCGGGAAAGAATGCGGATGACGCGGCGGATCTCGGTATCGCGCCCGATGACCGGGTCGAGCCTGCCGGAGCGCGCCTCGTCCACCAGGTCGCGCCCGTACTTTTTGAGCGAGTCGTAGGTGGTCTCGGGGTTGTCGCTGGTGACGCGCTGGTTGCCGCGCACCTCGGTGAGGGCGGTGAGGACCTTGTCGCGCGTCAGCCCGAACTGGCGGTTCACCTTGCCGGGGCCGGAGGAGGGGGACTCGTCCAGCAGGGCCAGGAAGATATGCTCCACACTGACGAATTCGTCCTGCATGCGCTTTGCCGCTTCCTCGGCGCGCACCAGCACCCCGTTCACCGCCTGGGTGACGTACACTTGGCCGGGCTGTGCGCCGGGGCCGCTCACGCTGGGCAAGCGGCCCAGTTCGGCCTCGGCGGCGCGCTGGTAGTCGGCCGCGTCCACGCCGCATTTGCCGATGACCTGCGGCACCAGCCCGCCTTCCTGGCTGGCCAGGGCGCACAGCAGGTGCAGGGTGTCGATCTGCTGGTGGCCGTGCTTCACCGCGAGGGTTTGCGCGGTGCTCAGCGCTTCCTGGGATTTTTGGGTCAGCTTGTTGGGATCCACGGTGTGTCCTCCCTATGCTTCCGCAGGGCGTGCACCCTGGCGGGCTGAAATATGGTGTTCGTTGTTACAGCAAACGGCGGAGCTCGGCTATCTCGCGCTCCAGGCGCTCCACGCGCTCCAGCAGGTCCACGATGATGCTGCCCGCCGGGGTGGAGATTTCCAGGTCGCGGCAAAGGCGCCGGAGCTTTTGGATGCGCTGCACATCGCGCGCGTGGAACAGGTATTCGTCCGCCTGCGTGCGCACCGGCTCTATCCAGCCGATTTCCAGCAGCTCGGCCACGGTGGCCGGCTCCACGCAGGTCAGCTCCACCAGCCGCGTCCAGGCGATGAGTTCCGACGGGATGGGCAGGTGGTTCGTTTCGATGATCTTGATCGTCATGTGCGCACCTCATCTGTGGCGTTGCCGTATGACCAGGAGCCGATGATTACAATCGATGACCAATGATGACCAAAACGTTGATGTCTAAAA
>JAVBYL010000226.1 GCA_030824035.1 Humidesulfovibrio sp. | reverse complement strand
GCCTCGGGCAGCCGGGGATCGTCGGGCAGCATGGCCATGAGGCCGATGCGGTAGTAGTTGGACGCGCGCATAAGCTGCTGCAGGGCGCTCACTTTGTGGCCGCCCTTGAGCGACTTCTCGCCGCGCTCCTCGGCCAGCTTGGCCATCTTGAGCCACTCGGCCTGCCAGCTTGCCGCGTCGCCGTCCTTGATCTTGGCCGCTGTGGCAAAGGCCTCACCGATTTCCACCCCGCCGTTGCTGGCGCTGCCCAGCACCACGGAGCCGAAGGTGAAGTCCATGTCGCTGTCCTGGAAGTGATAGCGCACATAGGCCGCGTGCATGTCGAACTCCGCAGCGACGTCTTTCTTTGCTTCCGCCGCCAGGGCGGGCACGGCCAGTACGAGAAGCAGGACAGGGGCGAGCCAGGTGACGATGCGTCGTTTCATGTGTTTCCTCCGAGAATTTGTAATGCGGCGGGCTAAGGCCCACCTTGTTCATGCCGGTTGCCCGGCCTGCTACTTCAGCACGCCGTCCAGCCAGTCGAAGACCTCCTGGGCCATGAGGCTACGGTTTTCCATGATGCAGTGGTTGGAGGCCCCTTCCGAAAGGGGTGTGATTACCAGCTTCCTGTTGTCCTTGGCCGAGCCCTCGGTGCAGAGCTTCTGCTGGCGCTGTACCTCGGCGCCGCCGTACTCGCCCTCGCCCACCACGGAGAGCATCGGCACGGTGATGTTGGCGGGCGTGAACGAGAAGCCCTTATTGGCGGTGACAAGACCGGGAACGTTGTGGGGCGGGACATTCCAGCGACCGGCCATGCCCTTCACCGTGTTGGCGTGGAAGGTGCTCCAGGTGGCCATTTCCGCAGGTGTGCCCTTCTGTATGTGGCTCCAAGTGGCCAGAAGCGGCTGGGCGTCCACCACGCAGCTGCTCACCACCACGGCCTTGAGGCGCTTGTCGTGCTCCGCCGCCTGGGGCGCAAAGCCGCCACCGGCGCTGATGCCGAACACGGCCAGGCGCTTCTTGTCGATCTCCTTGCGGGTGATGACCTTGTCCACCGCGGCCATGACGGGCGACCACATGTCCGCGCGGAAGTACTTGCCCTGAAGCGGCATGTTGCCCTGGCCGGGCAGGTCCACCGTGATGAAGTTGTACCCGCGCTCGATTGCCTGAGGCATGATGTAGAAGATCAGGTCCTCGGCGAAGGTTTCGCCGCCGCCCAGCATGAGCAGGGTCTTGCGAGACTTCCCGTCGGCCTTGGCTGCGCGGAAGAAGCCCGGCAGCATTGTGCCCTCGAAAGGCACCTCAAAATACTCCAGGGGCGGGTCCATAAGCTTACCCGCCTTACGCATCAGCTCGCGGCTCTTCTTGCCGCGCTCGGCCAGGCGCTGGTCATCGGCAAGCATGGCCATGAGGGAGACGCGGTAGTAATTGGACGCGCGCATAAGCTGCTGCCGCGCGCTCACCTTGTGGCCGCCCTTGAGCGACTTCTCACCCCTCGCCTCGGCCATTTGGGCCATCTTGTGCCACTCGTCCTGCCAGCTGGCCGCGTCACCGTCCTTGATCTTGGCCGCGGTGGCAAAGGCCTCGCCGATCTCCACCCCGCCGTTTGCGGCGCTGCCCAGCACAACGGAGCCGAAGGTGAAGTCCATGTCGTTGTCCTGGAAGTGATAGCGCACGTACGCGGCGTGCATGTCGAACTCCGCGGCGGCGTCCTTTTTGGTTTCCGAGGCCAGGGCAGGCAGGGCCAAGGCCAGGACAAAGGCTGGAATAAACCAAATGGCGTTGCGTCGTTTCATGCGTGTTCTCCAAAAGTTATCCTGGGGGGCAAGGGGGATGCCACCCAGACGGTTGTGGGGGGGAAACGGTTAGCGCAGCACCTCGTCCAGCCAGTCGAGCACCTCTTGGCTCATGAGGCTGCGGTTCTCCATGATGCAGTGGTTGGAGGCGCCTTCCTCGGCGGGAGTGACCACCAGCTTCTTCACCGCGCTTGCCAGCCCGTCCATGCACAGGGCCGTTTGCCGACGGATCTCCTCGTTGCCGTATTCGCCGTTGGAGACCAGCACCAGGGCGGGCGCGGAAACCCTGGCAGGATCGAAGCGAAAGCCCTTGTTGGCAGCCACCAGACCCGGCAGATCGTTCCCGTCCACCCCAAAGCGCCAGGCGATGCCCTGGTTGGTCTGCCGCTTGAAGGAGGACCAGCCCGCCGCAATCTCGGGCGTAGCCTTGGCAACGGCCATCTTGGCCACCCCGGGCTCGGCGTCCACCACGCAGTTGTTCATAACCAGCGCCCTTATGCGCGGTTCATCCATGGCGGCCTGGGGGGCGAAGCCGCCGCCGCTGCTGATGCCGTAGACGGCCAGGCGCGTGCGATCCACCTCAGGATGGGACAAGGCGTAGTCCAGCACGGCGCGTATGGGCGCGTCCATGGCCGGGCGGAACACCTTGCCCTCAAGCGGCATAAGCCCCTGGCCCGGCAGGTCCACGGTGAGGAAGTTGTACCCACGCGCAAAGGCCTGGGGGCCGATGTAGAAGTAGAGGTCTTCGGCGAAGGTCTCGGCTCCGCCGATGAGGATGAGCGTCTTGGCAGGCTTCGCGCCCTGTGCCGCCTTGCGGAAAAGGCCCTGCATCCGCCCACCCGCAAAGGGAATTTCCACGTATTCGATTCTTGGCTCCATGAGCTGCCCGGCGCGCAAAATGAGCGTGCGGCTGCGGCGGGCCGTGCCCGTCAGTCGCGGGTCGTCCGGCAGCATGGAGACCATTGCCGCCCGGTAGTAATAGCTGGCGCGTAAGAGCTGCTGCCGGGCGCTGACCTTGTGCCCGGCGGCGAGAGCCTTGTCGCCTCGCTCCTCGGCCATTTTTCCGGTCTTGAGCCACTCTTTCTGCCAACTTGCCGCGTCGCCGTCCTTGATGCGCGCAGCCGTGGCAAAGGCCTCGCCGATCTCGCAGCCGCCGGAGCTTGTCGCGCCGAGGATGAGCGACCCGAAGGCGAAGTCCATCTCCTTGTCCTGAAAATGAAAGGAGACGTGGGGCGCGTGGGGGTCCACGACGGATGCCTCCGCCGCAAGCGCCGCCTGCGCGCAAAGCGTCAACAAAAACAGCAAGACGAGAGCGTTCAACGTGCGCATGGGAAGCTCCAGCATCGTTCAGCGGGCAGCCTATTTGGCCGGGGTGGATGCCCCAGGAGCCTTGCAGCCGCGCATGACTTGGCCGTCAATGTACACCTGGTTTTCCTTCGGGAAATGCGTGTGAATGAAGATCCACTTCTGCGCGATGCCGGTGTGCTTGGCGAGCGAGTCCGCAAGGACGGTCAGCACCTTCTCGACCTTGGCCTGGGGCAAGAAGCACGGCACGTAGAGGTCAACGAAAAGCGGCTTGTTCACGCTGGGCTTTCCGGCAAGCACGATGGCATCGAAAGTCTGCCAGTAATAAGTAACCAGCTCGGGGCCAAGACCGGCGCCAGTGCCGAGGTCGCGCCCAACGGCCTCCATCACGGCGACAACATCCATGTTTGTTTTGCCCGAGGTGATCCGGACCATGGGGTCGGCCGGGTCGAGTCCTTGCTGGGCCAACTCCGCTGACGCCAAGGCTGTCCCCTGGAACGCGAGAGTCAGGAACAGTGCCCAGGTAAAGAGGCGCGTTATCTTCCGTTGCATGTTGACCTCCCAATACGTTGGCGCTTCTTTCAACCTCAACTGTGCAGTTGTTGGATTGTGTATTACAGTTACTTATTTGGGGGAGGCCGGGCGTCAACAAGATTCCCTGTGAAAGAACGTGAAAAACTTACAATATCAAATAATCATGGGCAGTAAGAGCGCACCCGCATGAACCCTTCGCCGTCCGCATGACCGGAACCGGCCCCACTATCATGGTGCCCGAGCCAGACCAGAGCCACTGGATGCCGCCGATAAGGATTGTTTTGCTTCGGCGGAAGAACCCGCGCGTGATCGACAAGAACGGCTATGAGCCGCATGCCGAAGATACAGAGAGGCCCGCAGCACTGCTGTCGCGGCTCGAAACGGAGGCAGAAGCGCCTCTGTGTCAGCTTAAGTCGGTTTAATGTAGTAAACCCGCGCGCAAAATGGAGTGCAAAGATGTCGTGCAGCAAAGAAAAAGGGCTTGCGACGTTAGTCGCAAGCCCTTGATCTTGTGAAGTGGTGGAGCTGGAGGGAATTGAACCCACGGCCTCTTGAATGCCATTCAAGCGCTCTCCCAACTGAGCTACAGCCCCACGGTGTTGGGATGCACTGTTTAGCCGGAGGCTGTGGGTTCTGTCAAGAAATTTGGCGGCAAAGTGTCATTTTGTCCGGGAGGGGCGGGGTGGAGCCCGGCCAACCGCCCTGCGCAATGGTCTGGCCTTGTTGCGCAAAGGGCGCACAAGGAGCCTTGGCCTTGCCGTGGGAACTGTGCTAGGATGCCGGGAAGCACCATTCTGACGACAGGCAACGTACTGTAATGAAAAGACTTTTGCGTACACCAACAGCGGAGGGGCCTTTGGCGACAGCATGCGTCCGCACGATGAAGCAAGGGTTCCAGCGCCTTGCCACTCTGCTGTTGCTCTGCATGGCGGTGCTGTGCCTGTCCGTATTGTGTGCTGGCTGCTCCGAAAACGAGCCCGTGCTGCGCGTGGACATGACCAAACGCCAGGAGGCGGCCACCCCGACGCCCATGACGGGCATAACCTACGCCTACCTGCCCCAGTACTCGCACACCACCTCCTACAAGCGCCACCACATGCTGGTGGAATACCTGGCCAAGGCCACCGGCCTGCCCTTCCGCCAAGTTTTCCCGGATACCTTCGACGACCACGTGAAGATGGTGGCCCAGGGGCAAATCGACATCTCCTTCACCAATCCCTTCGTGTACATCAAGCTGGCGCGGCAGGGGGCCAGGGGCTTCGCCCGCACGGTCAAAAGCTCCGGCAAGGCCGACTTCCGCAGCGAGATCATCTGCCGCAGCGACAACCGCGCCCTGAAAACCCCGGCCGACTGCCGGGGCAAGCGCTGGATAGCCGTGGACCCGCTCTCCGCCGGGGGCTTCCTGTTCGCCCTGGGGCACTTCCACGACCTGGGCATAAAGCGCCAGGACTTCGCGGAAATAGCCTTCGCGCCCGGGCCGGGCGGCAAGCAGGAGAACGTGGTGCTGGCCGTGCTGGCGGGCAAGTACGACTTCGGCACCATCCGCGAGGGCACCCTCGACGTGCTGCGCGGGCGCATCGACCTGGACCAGATACGCATTCTTGCGCGCACCAAGGCCTACCCGGAGTGGCTCTTTGCCGCGCGCAAGGGCCTGGACGAGCGCGTGGTGGAAAAGATCGGCAAGGCCCTGTTCGCCCTGAACCAGAACAACCCGGAGCACGAGGCCATCCTGGGCGCGGCCGGGCTTCAGGGCATCATTCCCGCCACAGACAAAGATTTCGACGCCGTGCGCGAGCTGGCCCGCAAACTTGAGCTGGACTAGGGGGGGGCGGCATGCGGCTTATCTCCCGGCTCCACTTCCAAACCAAGATCGGCCTCGGCATCTTCCTCATTGTGCTGGCCGTGGCGCTCATGACGGCCATCCCGGTGAGCCGCATGGCCGCCAGGGCCATCATCGCCGAGTCGCGCGGGCGCGGGCTGGTGCTGGCGGAGAACCTTTCCCTGCGCTTGGCCGACGCCATGCTGACCCAGGACTTTCTGCGCATGAAGAACATGGTGGACGAGCTCACGGGCGTGGGCGAAGACGTCGTGTACGCCTTTGTGCTCGACGAGGCCGGGGACGTGCTGGCCCACACCTTCCAGAAGGGCTTCCCGGTGGAGCTCAAGACCGCCAACGCGCCCGATGACATCACCCTCGGCGACATCCCCCCCGACACCCCCGGCGACATTCCCGCCAGCGCCCGCAGCGGCACGGGCGCGCGCATCCAGCTGCTGGATACCGGCACGGAGCTGGTCTACGACTTCGCCGTGCCCGTGACCATCTCCGACAAGCGCTTCGGCACCGCGCGCCTGGGGCTCTCGCGCTCGCGGGCGGAGGCGGAGGTACGGCGGCTGATGCTGACCTTCGCGGGACTTTCGGTGGCGGCGCTGGTGGCGGCGCTGGTGCTCAGCTCCATGTTCGCCCGCCGCGTCACCCGCCGCATCAACGTGCTCAAGGAGTATGCCCAGGAGGTGGTGCGGGGCAACCTGGACATAGAGACCGCCTCCACCCTGGAAAAAAACTGCTGGGAGATAATGGACTGCGGCCGCACCGAGTGCCCGGCCTACGCCAAGCCCCGCCACCGCTGCTGGCACATGCACGGAACCCTCTGCCCGGACTGCGCCCCGGCCGACAAGCAGGGCCTCAAGTCCTGCTCCAGCTGCCCGGTGTTCCGCGAAAACGCGGGCGACGAGATCCAGGACCTGGCCGAGACCTTCGGCATCATGGCCATGACCCTCAAAAAGCAGATAGGCAAGCTGGGCCAGCAGGAGCAGCTTTTGCGCACCATCCTCGACGCCACGCCGGACCTGGTGTGCCTGCTCGACGCCAGGGGCGTGTACCTGGCGGTGAACCGCGCCTTTGCGGCCTTCCTGGGCCGGGCCGAGGCGGAGATCATCGGCAAGGCCGAGGCAGACCTGTTCCCCCCGGACGAGGCGGCGAAGCGCCTGGCGCAAACCCGCGCCATCCTCGACTCCGGCAAGCCCGCCCAGGCCGAGGCGCGCATCCGCACCGCGCGCGGGGAGCAATGGTTCCACGAGGTCAACGTGCCCGTGCACGATGCCCTGGGCCGGGTCATGGGCGTGCTGAAGACCGCCCGCGACGTCACCGAGGTGCGCAGCATTGAGGAAAAGCTGCTGCAGGCGCAGAAGATGGAATCCCTGGGCAAGCTGGCCGGCGGCGTGGCGCATGAGATCAACACCCCGCTGGGCATCATCCTTGGCTACGCCCAACTGCTGCAGGACGACGTGCCCGAGGGCCAGCTGCGCGGGGACCTGCAGATCATCGAGCGCCAGGCCAAGGTGTGCCGCAAAATCGTGGCCGACCTGCTGGGCTTCTCGCGCCAGCACGAGTCGAGCATGGTCGACATGGACCTCAACGCCTCCGTGCTGGAGGTCGTCTCCCTGGTGCGCCACACCTTCAGCCTGGAAAAGGTCGCCATTGAGCTGGATTTGGACGAGACCCTGCCGCACATGGTGGGCGACCGCGA
>JAVBYL010000001.1 GCA_030824035.1 Humidesulfovibrio sp. | reverse complement strand
GCCGCAACCGTAGCCGCCCGGTCCGCTCCGATGCTGATGCTCACCATTCTCTTTCTTCTGCTCGCGCTTTTCGCTTTGCCGTTGCTCCTCGCCGGGGCCTGCCCGCCTCGACGCACCCTGACGGCTGATTCCCTCGCGAGCGTCCGCCTTGGATACGCCTCCGAAAGTCGTGCAGCCTCTCTCTCAACGAAACGCCGCCACCCCATTGCGCATTCTCCGCGCAAGCGCTGGCGCCGTACGCCGGGCATGCAGTCTGGTCTGCCGCCGCCCATCATCACGACAGGCTAAACAAGCCTCTCCGCATGTTCCGATGCCAGACGAGCCACTGACGGCACCGTGTGCATGGGGAACGCAAGCTCCTGCACGCTTGTTGTGGTTTGGAGTGACGAAGTGGTTTGCCCTGTGCCTGCCCAGAGCACGCCCCCCTCGCCTCATCGGAAAATATTTTTCGAAGGCTGGGAAATCGTCAGGAATTCAAGGGACTCGAAGTCTTCGAATATAGACTGCAACTGGCTTGATTTTCGAAACATATTTCGAGAGATCATGATCCCTTTCACCCGAACACCGGAGGGACCATGACCCGACGCCTCACGCTCACCACGCTCGCGCAAGCCATCAGCCTGCCATGCTTGTCTCGACGGACAGGCAAGCCATGCCGCTCCTTCATTACGCGGCAGTTGCTGCTCGACCAGGCGGAAGACGGTATCCACCTGATGGGCTGCCTCGACCCGCAAGGCCGGGTGCATCGCACTGCCGTGCGCGATGTGCTCTCTGTGCAGCGCCGTCTTGTCGTCCACGCGGAAGCCTTGGGCGGCGCGGGGCGTGTTTGGAGGGAACTCGATGCTCTGCCGTCGGCGCCGTATGCGCTCGACGCCACAGGCTCGCCGTACACCTTTGTTTCGCTTGGATCGCGAGACGCGGTGGAGCTCATCGGTGCTTGGCCGTCGGTAAACGGCGACATCACCGCCATGCTGCGTCCAATCTGCGGCATGCTCATCTCCGCCGCAGATCCCGTCGTGCCGCCGTTCCGGCAAATTGGCCATTTGTGGCCCCACGGCGATTTCGCGAGGCCGAGCAGTTCGCTCGTGCTGTCTTTCGCGCGCCGCCCCGGCGTGCTCTTCGCCGCCAAGTACCCGCTCGAGTTGGCCGCCAAGGTCATCGCCCGCAACAGAACGGCATGGGGCGAGAGATGGGAGCCTGATGCTCCGACCGAGGGCAACCAGAATTCGGCCGCGTTGATGGCAGGGCAGTACAAGCCGCGTCCGCACGTGCCGCTAACGGCAGAACTCCTTCGCGACGCCGCGAAGTCGAAGCCTGTCGAAGACATCGGCGATTGGTGGCACGACTGCGCACTCTGGCACGCCGCTGGTTTTCCTCGCTGGAGCAATGGCCGCAACCGTTCCGGCGTTCTCGTCTCAAATGACGACCCGGGGCTGCGGCATCTGTTCGAGACGGTGGACGGCGTTGAATCCTCGTCGTTGTCGGTTCGGTAGAGACGTCGTCGGCAGGGCTGAGCTTTTCTCGGCCCTGCTGACACATGAAGCCGATGGGGAGGAACAGTGATGATGATTTTTGGGGTCACCCCCATATCTCTGCTTGCCAGATTGATTCTCGCAGCTGACGTTTGGGCTGCTGATTCGGTTTTCCTTAAAGGAGAGAACCGGATTGGCAGCCTCGTCGAGCAACACCACAAGCAACGTCACGAGCCAGAGCATTGCCTCCGGCCCGTTCTTCACGTTCCGCGACGCTGCTGCCTACTGCGGCTATCAGCACCCCGACTCCTTTGCGCGGATGCTGCGCGAAGAAGAAATCTCCCTGCCCGCCTGCGGTCCGCGCCGCAATCGCTACGCCCGTTCCGTTCTGGATGACTTTATGTCCAATCCCGACGCCTTCCGCGCCTCTCGTCCTGCGCGGGTTCGTCGTCCCATCCTGAAACCTGTTTCCATAGACTGAAGAAGGAGCTCCATGGCAGTCTGTCAACGCAAAGATGGCCGCTGGCAGGTCACATATCGCGACGGCGAGCACGTGCGTTCGAAGGCGTTTCCGCCAGGCCGAGAAGGAAAGCGCCAGGCAAAGGCATTCGCGGGGAAAATAACAACACGCAAGGCGTTGCGCGAAGAACTCGTCGATGCGCAGCCCCAGGTGGTCTACTTGCAAGACCTCATGCAGTCTTGGGTCACAGCGAAAAAGACGAACGGTCTCAAGCAATGGGTGCGTGAATGGATATCCGTGTTCAACGCCGTTTTTCTTCCCGCCCTCGGCAGGACTCCGGTTCACTTGCTCACGCAGGATGCAATCCTCAATGTCGTGAACGAACACTACGAACACAAGGCCCAGGCGACACGCAATCGGTACATCGGCTACCTCAAGACCGCCCTGAACATCGGGGTTAAGCGCAAAATCATTCAGGTGAGCCCACTTTCAGAATTTGTGAAGGGCGAAGAGCCGAAGCACGAGTCCTCGCTCACGCTTGAAGACCTGGATCTCATCATCGCGAATGCGCCGACGCACCTCGCCTGGGCGATCCAAGTGGCGTGGAACATCCCCTGTCGCCCCGGCCTGGACCTGTTCTCACTGACGTTTTCAAGAAACGTGAAGTGGCAGCGCGGTGGCGTGCGGGTGTATCATCGCAAGGTGAGAAAATGGGTGTTCGTCAGGTGCTCCGACGAGTTCATGCAGGCGCTGGAGGAGCGACGGCATTTGCATAAGAGTGGACATCTCATCGAATATCAAGGCAATCCGGTTGCCGACATCGGCACGGCCTTCAGCAATGCCGCCAAGCGTGCCGAGTTGGATTACGATGTCTGCCCGTACGACATCCGGCACCTTTGGATCACGACAATGCTCGACAAGCAGGTGGAGATTTCCGCCATCGCCCACTTGGCCGGCACCAGTGTGCGCATGATCATAAAAAACTACTACGAGCCCCACTCCTCGGAGACGGAAAAGGCGGCCGCGCTGCTGCCGAAGCTCGGAACCGCACAGGAGGCACCGTTGCGGCTGGTCAAGCAGGTTCAGGTGGCGTGAGGGGTAGCCATACGATTGTGCGGAAATTGCGAGACTATTCGCAAGTCCGTTTCCTTTTGGGGACGCCCTGCTACCGCAAGGGCAAGGTCACGACGAAGGCGGTTCCCTCCCCGGGTTTGCTCTCTACCGCAATTTTCCCGCCATGGGCTTGGACAATGGCCTGGCAGAGGCAGAGCCCCAGGCCAAACCCGCCCCGGCCGTCATCGGCTGTGCGGCTGCGGGCCGTGTCCGCGCGGAAGAAGGGCTCGAACACGTGCGGGAGCGCATCCGGCCGGATGCCGGGGCCGTGGTCGCGCACGGTGAACACGGCCTGGCCCGCCTCCAGCCCAAGGCCCATTTCGATGCGGCAGGAGCCGTCGGCCGCGCGGCCGTATTTCAGGGCATTGTCCAGCAGGTTGCGCAGCACGGTGGTCAGCTTGTCCGCGTCGGCGCGCAGGGGCAGAGGCCCTTCAGGCAGGCGGAGCCCCAGCGTGGCGTCCGTGGCATGGAAGCGTTCGGTCACGCCCGACGCCAGGGCAGCCAGGTCCACCAACTCCAGACGCAGGGTTCCAGCGTCGTGGCGCAGGCGCGCCGCCTCCAGAATGCTATGCACCATGGCCTCCATCTCGCGCAGGTCTTCACGCATGGCCTCTAGGGCCTTGCCGGACGCGGAGCCTTCAGGCAGCATTTCCAGTTGTAGCCGCAGACGGGTCATGGGTGTGCGCAGTTCGTGGCTTACGTCGAGCACTAGGCGCTGCTGGGCGGAGATAGCACGCTCCAAGCTCGCCACCATCTGGTTGAAGGTGCGCGAGAGCTCCCGCAGTTCGCCCCCGCGTGATTCCGGCACCCGGCGCGTCAGGTCGCCGTCGCGCACAGCCCCGGCCGCCCGGGTCAGCCAGTCCACGGGCCGGAGCAGCCAGCGCATGGACAGGGCCGCCGCGATGAGCAGCAGCAGGCAGATGCCCACCGACGCCCAGGCATAGAACTTGTTGAGGGCGCGCTCCTCCGGCGTGGGGTGCAGGTCGAAGGTCAGGTGGCCGCCATCGGCCACACGCAGGCGGATGCGATGGAAGCTGTGGATGCTGGCGGCCTGCACCGTGTCGCTGGAGTACCAGGTGCGCAGGTACTTATCTGGCATGTCCCCGGCCAAACCTTCGGCGCTGACTTCCCAGGACGGCTGCCCGCCCCCGCTGGGCGCGTCCAATCGGATGCGCATGCGCAGGCGCTGCGCCAGGGCTTTGGCCTTGCCCGCATCGGCGGGCTGACCGATTTCTTCCGCCAAGTAGTGCACGTACTGCACCAAATTGCGATTGATGGCCGTGTCGCCCTGGCTGCGCAGGTCCATGAGCAGCGCGTAGTTGGCCGTGTTGATGGTCACGGCGGTGAGCACGACCACTAGGGCCAACCGCAGAAACAGCGAGCGCGACAGGCGCAGGAAAAATTCGGGCCGTCCCCGCCGCTCAGTCATGGCCGCCCTCCCTGGCGATGAACATGTATCCCGCGCCCCACACAGTTTTGATGAACTCCGGGGTCTTGGGGTCGTCGCCCAGCTTCTGGCGCAGGCGGCTCATGGTGATGTCCACGGCGCGGTTGAAGCTTTCGCTTTCCAGCCCGCGCAGCTCCTGCAGCAGGGCATCGCGGTCCAGCACTGTGCCGAAGTTCTTCGCCAGCACGGCCAGCGCGTTGAACTCGTTCGTAGTCAGGCCGATGTCCTGCCCCTCAAGACTCGCGGCGCGCGCGGCGAAATCAATGCTCAGCCGCCCAAAGCCCCTCACGGCCTGGTGCGGAGAAGGCTCCTGGGAGCGGCCCCGGCGCAGCACCGACTGGATGCGCGCCACCAGCTCGCGGGGTTCGAAGGGCTTGGGCAGGTAGTCGTCCGCGCCCAGCTCCAGCCCGGCCACACGGTCCATGACCTCGCCCCTGGCCGTGAGCATGATGACCGGCACCTGCGAACGTTGCCGCATGGCCCGGCAAACCTCGAAGCCGTTCATGCCCGGAAGCATGATGTCCAAAATCACGAGGTCGGGCGAGCATTCGTCCAGCGCAGCCAGGCCGGCGGGGCCGTCGCTGCGCGCTTCCACCCGGAAGCCGAAGGGCTCCAGGTATTGAACGAGCAAGGCCTGCAGCCGAGCGTCATCCTCGATTAGCAGCAGGGTCTGGGGCATAGCGTCTCCTTTCGGGGTGGCAGCGGCTTACGGTAACAGCGGGTGGCTGAAGAGCGGGTGTGCGGCATTGCGCTCCATGAGCCCGGCGAGCTTGCTTCTCTGTGCGGGACTGAGGCGCGCGTGGAGGGCCAGGAATTTGTCGCGCAGATGCACGTAGGCCTGCTCCACCAGCGCGCGCTTGTCCGCGTACACCTCGTTCAGTCGTTTTTTGTCCATCGCCTCACCTGCAACCGCGTCCAGCAGCCGATGGCGCAGCTCCGCGTTGTGGTGGCGCAGCTCCTCCACCTGGCGCGTATACCCCGAAAGCCACAGTTCAAGCTCCTCCTTGTCGGCGGGGGCAAGGCCAAGCTCACGTCCAATGTGCCGTGCAAGCCGTTCCGTGTCCAGTCGGGGCGCGGCAAAGCGCAGGGCGATGCGCCGCCGGTTGAACCAGAGCGCCAGCAGCACCGAGGCCTTGAGGACTACAACGCCAAGCGCGGCTTCCCAGATCATGCGGACACCTCCATGTTTTCGCAGCCAGTCGGCCGCGCAAGGGCACAAGACACCATCCGCTCAGGCAAGGCTTTTCCCCGCTGCAACGGATTGTAACGAAAGGTATCGAGCGGTGGAGTTCCAGGTGGAGGGGCCAGCAACACTTCGATACACCTTGTTGCAGGGGCGAGATGTTTTTTGGGCCGGGGCAGGGGAAAAGACGGACCGAAGCTTCCGCAACCCTGCAACCGAAGGAGATTGACCATGATCGAAGTGAAGCCTGAGGTGCTCCGCGCCTTTGAAATGATGTGGGGCCTGCACCCCGGTCCGGTGATGCTCATCCACAAGAGCCGCGAGATTGTGGCCGTGAACCAGGCGGCGGCGACCCTGGGCCTGCCTGTGGGCATCCTCTGCCACTCCCTGTACCCCAGCGACAAACCCTGCCCGGGGTGCATGGCCAACAAGGCCCTGAACCAGGGCCAGGCCGTGCGCAAGACCGCCTACGTGGCCTCGCAGAGCTGCTTCATGGACGGCTTTTGGATTCCCGTGGTGGGTGAGCCGGAGCTGTACGTGCACTTCGGCAACAACATCACCGAGTTCGTACGTCCGGAGTTGCTGCCTGCCGCAGGCGAGTAAAGCTTTTGCGGCGTCGCACATTGAGGCATCAATAAGGAGTAACCAACATGAGTATTTATGATCTTTCCGTCTTGACGGCTGGTGGCCAGACGCATTCCCTGGCCGAATACAAGGGCAAGGTTCTCCTCATTGCAAACACCGCGAGCAAGTGCGGTTTTACGCCCCAGTACCAGGAAATGGAGGCGCTGCACAAAAAGTATAAAGGCCAAGGGCTTGCTGTCCTAGCCTTTCCCTGTAACCAGTTTTTGGGTCAAGAGGCGGGTAGCAACGAGGATATCCAGGCCTTCTGCTCGCTGAACTACGGAGTGAGCTTCCCTGTCTTCGCGAAGGTCGATGTCAAGGGCGGGCAGGTGCATCCACTATTCCAGTTCCTCACGGCACAAGCACCTGGTCTGTTCGGCGAGGCCGTGAAATGGAACTTCACTAAGTTCCTGGTGGATCGCCAAGGGAAGGTGCGGCACCGTTTTGCGCCCATGACCGCACCCAGCAAGATGGCCACCGCCATTGAGCAACTTCTGGAAGAGAAAAACGGTGGCGCGTAGGTAGCTTGCCAGCCAGCCTCCCACAGACGACAGCCCGCCGCGATGCAATGATTCTGGAAAGACAACCGCGATGCCGCCGAAGCTGGGCTGCTGAACGAGGCGCGCAGACCTGGGGCAAGCCGGTGCAGGTCGCCCACAAAATGTAGTGCAAAGCTGTAGTGCAGCAAAGAAAAAGGGCTTGCGTCGCTAAACGCAAGCCCTTGATCTTTCTGGTGGAGCTGGAGAGAATTGAACTCACGGCCTCTTGAATGCCATTCAAGCGCTCTCCCAACTGAGCTACAGCCCCACGGTGTTGGGAAGGCTTGTCTAGCCAACAGGGCCTTGTTTTGTCAACGAGAAAAATG
>JAVBYL010000084.1 GCA_030824035.1 Humidesulfovibrio sp. | reverse complement strand
AAACGTCACCAAGCCTTCAGCCCACAGCCAACACCGGGAGACCCCATGACCCTGCGCATACCCGGCACCGGCCAGAGCGCCTGCCACGACGAAGCGGGCCAGGAGATCCTGTGCCAGGGCAGCGGGCAGGACGCCGAATTTTCACGGCCCGACCCCGCGCCGCGCCTTATCGCGCAGGACGAGCTGGTGGAGGACGCCCTCACCGGACTTGTCTGGACGCGCTCGGCCAACATTCTGGGCTACCCCCTGCCCTGGGCGGAGGCCCTGGCCACGGTGGCCGCGCTGAACCGCGAGGGCTTCCTGGGGCACGGCGACTGGCGGCTGCCCAACCGCCGGGAGCTGCGGTCGCTGGTGTGCCACGGCGCAAGCCGCCCGGCCCTGCCGCCGGGGCATCCTTTCCGTGACGTGTTTCTGGGCTGGTACTGGACCTCCAGCACCAAGGCTGGCCAAACCACCTACGCCTGGAACGTGCACTTCGAGGGCGGACGCATGTTTTACAGCCGCAAGGACGAATACCGGCTGCTCTGGCCCGTGCGCGGGGAGTCCGGCGTGCTGGCCCGCACCGGCCAGACGGCCTGTTACGACTCGGCGGGTTTGGAGAGGTTCTGCGTCGAAATGGGCGCCGGAATGGAGGCCGGAACGGGGCAGGACGGCGAGCTGCGCCGGGGCGTGGCCTGGCCCTCGCCGCGTCTTGAACGCGTTGCGGGCGCTATGCCCGGTTCTGTCCCCGGTTCTGTCCCCGGAGCTGTGCGTGACCGGCTCACCGGGCTGGTGTGGCTGGCCCCGGAGCGACTGCCGAGGGAGGTGTTCACCTGGCGGGGGGCGCTGGACTATGTGGCCGAGGGCGGGAGCCTGGGCCCAGGCTGGCGGCTGCCGGACATCAACGAGCTGGAGTCCTTGGTGGATGCCGGACGCGCGGACCCGGCCCTGCCGCCGGAGCTGCTGGCGGGCGAGGGTGACGGCGACGCCGCGTCCAGCACTGGCGAGGGCTTCTGGTCGAGCACCACCAGCGGCTACGACCCGGCCTGGGCCTATGTGCTGTACGCGCAGAAGGGCGCGGTGGGCGTAGGCTTCAAGCCCGGGCGGGAGTTCCACCTGTGGCCTGTGCGCCGAGAGCCCGGGGCTGATGCCCTTTGCGCAGAAGGGCCACGGTCTCCTACCGGGTGACGAGCACCGGGCAGTGGGCGGCGGAAAGAACCCTGTGCGCCACGCTGCCGAGCAGCATCCCCTCGAAATCGGAAAGCCCGCGCGAGCCCATGACCACCAGGTCGAAGCCGCCGTTCTGGGCTTCCTCCACGATGACATGCCCCGGCCGGCCTTCCCGCACCATGATCTCCGGCGTCATGCCCGCATCGCTCAGCACCCCGGCGTATGGCTCCATGAGCTTCCTGCCTTCCTCAAGCAGTTCTTGGGTCAGCTCTTGGCGCGGCTCGCCGCCGATGAGCATGGGAATGCGGTCGTAGCAATGCAGCAGGGTCACCGTGGCGCCCTGGCAGGTGGCCAGCGCCTGGGCTGCACGCAGCGCACGCAGGGAGTGCTCCGAGCCATCGATGGGAACCAGGATTTTTTTAAACTGCATATGCGCTCCTTTTGGCAAAGGGGGGGGGTGACTCCCTTGCCATGCCCCAGGCCACCTGGGGAGTCAAGGCCGCCAGCGAAAAGCGAGCTGAGGGCGAGCATGGGGCGGGCGATGGAGAGTTGGGTGTTTGCCTGTTTCCTGCGGCTTGGGTATGCTGGGGGCCGAGCCCTTCCCGCGACACGCGGCGCATACTCCCCCGGCACGCTGTTTCTCCGTGCCGCAGCACCACGGCGAAAAGTCGCCCAGCCGCCAGGGCTCCAAAACGCCAAAGGAGGATTTGTGACCCCATCGACCATCGAGATGCTCGCCGCCGGGCTGTTCGCCATCGCCATTCTGCATACCTTTTCCACCAAGTTTTTCGAGCACCTGGCCCACACGCGCCCGGCCCACGCCGGGGTGTGGCATCTGCTGGGCGAGGTGGAGGTGGTCTTCGGCTTCTGGGCGTTGGTGCTGGTGGTGGCGATGTTCGCCATCGACGGGGCCGAGGCGGCGACACGGTACGTGGACACGCGCAACTTCACCGAGCCGTTGTTCGTCTTCGCCATCATGGTCGTCGCGGGCACGCGCCCGGTGCTGCAAACCGCCATGGCCTGCGTGCTCGGCGCGGCGCGGGCCGTCCGCCTGCCCGGGAGCACCGGGTTCTTCTTGCTCGTGCTGGGTCTGGTGCCTCTGCTGGGCTCGTTCATCACGGAGCCCGCAGCCATGACCCTGGCCGCGCTTATCCTCGCCGAGCGCATTTTTGCGCGCAGGGTTTCCGCGCGCCTGAAATACGCCACCCTGGGCGCGCTGTTCGTCAACGTGTCCATCGGCGGCGCCCTGACCCCCTTTGCCGCGCCGCCCGTGCTGATGGTGGCCGGGAGGTGGGGCTGGGACATCGGCTTCATGCTCTCCACCTTCGGCTGGAAGGCCGCCGTGGCGGTGGGACTCAACGCCCTGCTTGTCACCCTGCTGTTCCGCAAAGAGCTGGCGAGCCTCGCCCTGACCCCGCCCAGCACGGTGGCCAAGGCGACCCCGCTGGCCCTGGTGCTGGCGCACTTCGGCTTTTTGGCGGGGCTGGTGTTCTTCGCCCATCACCCCGCGGTGTTCATGGGCCTGTTTCTCTTCTTCCTCGGCGTCACCAACGCCTACAAGCAGCACCAAAGCCCGCTGATTCTGCGCGAGGGCTTGCTGGTGGCCTTTTTCCTGGCCGGGCTGGTGGTTTTGGGCGGGCAGCAGCAGTGGTGGCTCCAGCCGGTGCTGATGGGCATGGACAGCGACGCGGTGTTCTTCGGCTCCATCGGCCTTACGGCCTTTACGGACAACGCGGCGCTCACCTACCTGTGCTCCCTGGTGGACGGGCTCTCCGATGGGTTCAAGTACGCCATCGTGGCCGGGGCGCTCACGGGCGGCGGCCTGACCATCATCGCCAACGCCCCCAACCCTGCGGGGGTGGCTATTTTGCGCAAGCACTTCGACGAGGAGGCGGTGAACCCCCTGGGGCTCTTTCTGGCCGCGTTGCCGCCCACCATCATTGCGGCCCTGGCGTTCCGCTACCTGTAAGCGCGGGCCGCGCACACGTTCTTCTCAGCATCTCCCCACAGCAAAAAGCGCACACAAGAAGCCCCCGCGATGTTCGTCACGGGGGCTTTTGTGTGTGCTTGGGCCGGGGGAGCTTTGCCCGGTCAGGCCTTATCTTGTCAGGCCTGTGGGGCAGGCTGGTCACGCACGAAGAGCACATCGCAGGGCGCGGCCTTGAGGATTGCGGCGGGGGCGTCGCGCACCACCTCAAGACCGCGCCGGAAGGGGCGCGACATCACGAGCAGGTCGTAACCCTGCGCCGCCTCCTTGATGATTTCATCCGCGATGTGGCCGCCGGTGACGGTTTTGACCTCGCAGGCCACGCCCGCGGCCTGGGCGCGCTGGCGGACCAGCTCCAGGGCGGCGTGCTCCTGGGCGAACTCCGCGTCGCGCGTGTATTCCAAAAACTTGCTGCGGGCGGTGCTGCCCAGCAAAAAGTCGGACCCGATGTAGACGCTCCAGCCTGTATCCAGGACGAAAAGGGCCGTCAGGCCCGCCCCCCGTTCGGAGGCGAGTCTGACGGCCTCGTCCATGGCCCGGGCCGAATCATCCAGGGCCAGCAGAATCTTCATCAGGGCAGGGTTCCCTTCTCGTGGTCCATGACGATGATGTTCGTCTTGCCCTTCTTCAGCGCATCGCCTTCCTTCACGCCCACGGAAAGCACCTTGCCGTTGGTGGAGGCGAGCACGTCCTTGATGGCCAGCTTTTCCTGCAGCTCGCCATTGACGAACTTCTTGTCCTTGTACTCGAAGCTGTAGATCAGGTCGCCCTTCTTGATCTCCTGGTCGGGCTGCACCTTGATGGCGATGAGCTTGCCGTCCTGGTTGGGCTTGATGGTGACGGTGGGCACCACGTAGGCCATGTAGACCAGGACGAAGGCCACCACGAGGCTGACGAAGACCATGGCCGCGGCGTCTTCGTGGCGGTCGGTCTTGAATACGGTCATCTTTCCTTTTGCTTTGTCAGACATGGGTTCCTCCCCTTAAAAGCTCGCGTCCTTGGACACGAAGAGCATGATGACGATGAGGGCCACGACATACTTGAGCGTGCCTGCGACCAGGCCCACGCGCAGCGGCTTGCCGCCGGCACGCTTGAGTTCGCGGAAGTCGATGTACGCGCCCTGGCCCACCAGGCCGATGCCGAAGATCCAGCTCATGACATCGCGCATGAGGTGCAGGGTGTTGGAGCCTTCCGCGCCCAGCCAGCCAAGGGACGACAGGGCCGTCATGCCGAAGAAGCCCAGCACGAAGATGGGGAAGCGGTCCTTGAACACCTTGGTCAGGCTCATCTTTTCGCCGGTGGCGCAAGACTCCGCCGCCTCGGCCTTGCAGGCCCAGGTGGTGATGATGAACACCACGAAGGGAATGGAGATGACTCGCACCACGTTCCAGATCTCGCCATAGGCCACGGCGGTTCCGGGGGCGAAGGTGGGGTTGAAGGCCAGACAGGTGGCCAGCACCTGGCCGGAGTTCAGGATGCCCGTGCCCACCCAGGCGCCGAACTGGTAGTCGCTCATGGACAGCGCCTTGCCGATGAAGGGGCTGACGAACATGGTCATGATGCCGAAGCCGAGGATGGTGGCGATGGCCAGGGCGACCTCGGAGGGCTTGGCGTTGACGCCGGGGGAGGTGGCCACCGCAGCGGAGACGCCGCACACGCCGCAGGAGGCGCCCATGACGCCGATCATGGAACGTTCCATGCCGATGCGCTTGCCGTACCAGATGACGAAGAACACCGTGCCGAACACGAAGGTGGAAATGAGCAGGATGGCGATGCTGCCGACCTTGGCCAGCTTCTGCAAGGTGTACAGGCTGCCCAGCATGATGACGCCGGACTTGATGAACAGGCGCGTGGTGCGGAAGCCCGCCTCGGCCCAGTCAGGAATTTTGCCGCCGAAGAACACGTTGCGGTAGATGATGCCCGCGATGATGGACAAGAGGATGTAGTTCAGGCTCAGAACCTGGACAAGCCAGCCCTTTTGGCCAAAAACCACGGCGTCCTTCATCCACGGCTCAACAAAGGTTCGCAGCAGGTACAGCGTGCCGACCATGACGGCCAGGCCGGGGACGATGGCCAGGATGTGCGCTAGGCCTTTTTTCTCTTCCATGTGACTCCTCCAAGTGTCTCGCTCTGGCTCGGACCGCCACCCGTGACGGCCCGCCGTGCGGTTTTGCCCTTCTTGAGCAAGGACGATGCCAGCGGGCCGCACCATTGCAACAGGCTGGAGTTACAGTATTATTTCTGATGCCTTGGCCTCCATGCTGCATACTTTCTGCAACAGGCTGCCAACTTGCGGCTACAGGGGTGCAAACAGAAGTTGCCTGATTCCACGCCTGTGCTAGGGTGCCGAAAAAAGGGGCCACGCCATGCGCCTTATGCCACATACCTTGCAGACCAAATTTCTGGCCGGCCTTGGCCTGGTCATGGCCGGGATGGTTGCGTTTTTCGCCATCAGCCTGAACCAGCACCTGGGCCGACTCATGGAGTCCGAGGCCAGGGAGAAGGCCTCGCTCATCCTCTCCCAGGTGGAGGCCGTGCAGCGCTACGTGCGCATCACCCTCCGGCCCGTCATGTACCGCAGCCTGCCGGGGGGGCAGTTCGTCCTGGAGGCCATGAGCACCTCCTTCATCACCCGTTCGGTGATGAGCGACCTGAACCTCGCCAAGGAGTCCTTCACCTACCGCCGCGTGGGCATTGGCGCGCGCAACCCGGACTACGAGGCCAACGGGCTGGAACGCGGCCTCATCCAGCGCTTTGAGGCCGACCCGAAGATTGTGCGCCTGGAGGAGTTTGTGGAGCTTGGCGGCGTCCGCCATTTCGTCACGGCCCGGTCCCAGCGTTTTGAGGCAAGCTGCCTGAACTGCCACGGCGACCCGAAGCTTGCGCCTAAGGAGCTCATCGCCCGCTACGGGGCGGAGCGCGGCTTTGGCCGCAAGGTGGGCGAGCTGGCGGGCATAGACCTGGTGAGCCTGAAGGTGGAGCGCGACGCGGGCGGCATCCGCGACGCCACCGTGTCCTTCGCGCTGCTCTTCGCGGCGGGCATCCTGGTGCTGTTCCTGGTCATCCAGGGCTTTTTCCACCGCCTGGTGGTGCAAAGCCTGCGGCGGGTAACCGGGGTGATGCACCGCCTGTTCCCGGACGAAGCTCCTGCCGCCGGAGCCGTTCCATTGTCGCCGTATTTCCCGTCGAGCCCGTCATCGCCGCCCGCTTGGCGCGAGGACGAACTTGAGGACATCCTGCACGGCTTCGAGGCCTTTGCCGAACACCTGCGCCAGGCCCGGCAGGACCTGAAGGACTACGCCGCCACCCTGGAGGACAAAGTGGCCGGGCGCACCGTGGAACTGACGCGCCAGACCGGCGAGCACAAGGCCGATGTGGCGCTGTTCGTCTCGCTTTTGAACAGCCTGAACGAGAGCCAGGCCAAGGGGCAGCTTTTGTCCGCCGCCCTGGCCCTGGTGGCGCGGCGCTTTGGTGCGGGCAGCGCGGCCTACACCTGCGTGCTCTCGGCCACGGACTTCGCCGCCTGGCCAGACCCCACGGCCCGCCCCCCGCTGCCCGGAGACTGGCACGATCTGGTCTCCAGCGGCGAGCCCCGCCTGGACAGCCACGCCTGGTACATCCCGGTGCAAACCACAGGCACCAGCCGGGGCATCCTGTGCCTGTTCTGGAACCAGGGCCAGCAAGCCCCGGAGGGCGTGGCCAGCCAGACCGACCTGGCCCGGGCCATCGGCCAGCAGTTGGGCATCGCCATGGAGAACCTGGACGCCCTGGATGTGCTGCTGCGCCAGAACGCCACCCTGTCCTCCATCTTCGAGGGCATCGCCGACCCGCTCATGCTGGTGGACGAGCGCGGCTCCGCGCTGCTGGCCAACTCCACGGCCCAGCGGCTGAGCGCGGACCTGGCCCAGACCCAACCCGGCGGCCTGCCCGCGCTCATCGGCAAGGCCACGGAGGGCGGCGGCCTGGGCGAGTTCGAACTGCCGGACGGGCGCATCTTCGAGGCCAGCCTGTACCCGTTGGAGTCCCCGGCCGGGCGCCGCCACGTGGCCTACCTGCGCGAGGTGACCACCCAGCGCCGCATGGAGGG
>JAVBYL010000029.1 GCA_030824035.1 Humidesulfovibrio sp. | reverse complement strand
GAGGTGCGCGCGGGGCTTTCGCCCAAGCAGAAGGCCATGATCGTACGAGAACTGCGCCAGGGCGGGGCCTGCGTGGCTGTTGTGGGCGACGGCATCAACGACGCACCCGCGTTGCTGGCCGGGGACGTGGGCATCTGCGCCGCCGGGGAGGGCCGCGTGGGCGAGGCCGTGGCGGTCATCACCCGCGACGCGGCAGGCATCGTGCTCCTGCGCGAGGGCCTGCTGGGCCTCCTGGAGGCCCGTGACATCGCCGAACGGTCGGCGCGCCTCATGCGGGGCTGCTTCGGCACGGGGGTGGCCGTGAACTCCGCGCTGCTGGTGGCGGCAGGGACAGGCGCGCTCTCGCCCCTGGCCGCCGCGGCCCTGCACAACGGCACCACCTTCGCCCTGCTTTCCGGCGCGGGCCTGGCGGCCAGCCGTCCCCTGGCCGACCGCCGAGGCCTGCCCTCCGCCTAGGCGGAGGGGGCGGCGGCGGGCTTGGCCGCAGCCTTGGGCTTGGCCGCAGCCTTGGGCTTGGTCGCAGGCTTGGCGGCAGGCTTGGCCGCGGCAGGCTTCTGCTGAACCGCCTTGGCCTCGGCCACCATGCCCTCCACGCCTTGCTTCACGCAGGTGGCCTTGTCGCCAATCCAGTCCGCAGCCTTCATGCTCCCCCTGATGGTTCCCACCAGCACCGGCCGCAACGCGCCGGACTTGAACACGGCATAAGCCGCGAGCCCGAGAAGAGCTGTCCCTGCGGCAGCGGTGGTCAGATAACGAATATGCAGCGACATAGGAATCTCCTTTGATCGGGTCGCAGGGCTGGCCAGAAAACAGACCGCCTTGCCCGAACCCGTATCATGTTTCCCTCACGCTGCCACGTTTTCCCGTTTTTGCGCAAGCCATGAGATGGATTTTCATCTGTTCACCCCGGTGTTGACAACAGCGCCTGCCTCGCATAGATGAAATCGACTTTCATTTTCAATATAATATTCTTAGCCCGCAGGGCAGAAAAAGGATTCTCCATGGAACGACCCACCGTAAGCACAACGAGTCCAAGCGCTCAGCCCGAAAAGCAGCCCGGACAAATGAGCAGCGCCCAGCCGCACAAAGCCACACTCCCTCCGGTTGAACTCCTGGCGGCCCAAGCTCCGGGTTGTCCTTGCGTTCTCGTGGGACTGAACACCGGGGGACGGCTGGGGCAGCGCCTCGCCGACATGGGCTTTGCCCCTGGACTGCCTCTGTCCGTGGTGCGGCGGGCGCCCCTGGGCGATCCCATGGAGGTGGACCTGGCCGGGGCGCGGGTGTGCATCCGCACCTCCGAGGCCGCAGTCGTGCTGGTGCGGCCCCTGATCCTGCCCGGAAAGGACCGCGCATGAGCCAGTCCGGTCATCTTGTGGCCCTGGCGGGCCAGCCCAACTGCGGTAAGTCCACGCTGTTCAACCTGCTCACCGGCGCGCGGCAGCATGTGGCCAACTACCCCGGCGTCACGGTGGAGAAGCGCTCCGGCCGCTCCAGGGCCGGGAACCACGCACTGGAGCTGGTGGACCTGCCCGGCATCTACGGGCTCTCGTCGTACTCCGACGAGGAGCGCGTGGCCCGCGACTTTCTGCTGCACGACAGGCCCCGCGTCGTACTTGCCGTGGTGGACGCCGCCAACCTGCGCAGGGGCCTGTACCTGGTTTTGCAGCTTCAGGAGATGGGCCTGCCCCTGGCCGTGGATCTGAACATGACCGACGTGGCTGAGCGGCGCGGCGAGCCCGTGGACGCCGAGGCCCTCTCCCGCTGGCTGGGTGTCCCGGTGGTGGCCACCGTCGGCGTCCGGGCTAAGGGCGTTCAGGAAATACGGCGCGCGCTGGCGGAGGTGCTCGATTCCGACGCCCCGGCACGGTTCTCCGGAATGCGCATCGACTACGGAGCCCTGGAGGAGGCCATCGCCCCGCTGGAGGTCCTGCTGGAGGACGACGTGCGCCTGCGCGTGGCCTACTCCGCCCGCTGGCTGGCTGTGAAGCTCCTGGAGGACGACCAGGCGGCCTACGAACTTTTGGAGCGCCTGCACGCCAACCCGGCCCAGGTGCGCCAGACCGCCCAGGCCCTGCGCGAGGCTTTCGCCTCCGGCGCCGGGACAGACCCCGCCCGGCACGTGGCCGAAGTGCGCAACCTGGCCGCCCGCAAGCTGGCGGAGCAGGTGCAGCCCCCGGCCAAGGTCAAGTCCGGAGCGACGCTTACGGAGCGGCTGGACCGCGTGGCCCTGCACCGGATCTGGGGGCCGCTGGTGCTGGTGTCGGTTTTGCTGGCGCTCTATCAGGTGGCCATCGGCATAGGGGACGGCTTGGGCGAAGATCTGCGCGGGTGGCTCACGGTTGTGGAAGACTGGGCTGGGCTCATGCTGCCCGCGCAGGGCTTTCTGGAGGATCCGCTGCTGCGCTCGCTGGGCATCTGGACCGTGCAGGGCGTCACCGCGATTTTGGGATACCTGCCGGTATTCTTGCTGCTCTTCAGTTTCATCGCGATCCTGGAGGACAGCGGCTACATGCCGCGCATGGCTTTCCTGCTGGACCGCCTGTTCCGGCGCTTCGGCCTGCACGGGCAATCCACCCTGCCGCTGATCCTGGGCGGCGTGTACCTGGGCGGCTGCGCCATCCCGGCCATCATGAGCACGCGCGGCATCCCCGACGAACGGGCCCGGCTCACCACCATCCTTATCGCGCCCATGATGAACTGCCTAGCCAAGGTGCCCCTGCACCTCATCCTCATCGGCGCGTTTTTCGCGGAGCAGCAAGGCCTGGCCCTGTTCTTCATCTCCACCGTGACCCTGCTCATGGCCCTGCCCGTGGCCAAGGCGCTGTCCATGAGCGTTGCAGCCGCGCAGCCGCGCGCCCCTTTCCTGATGGAGCTGCCGCCCTACCACCTGCCCACCTTACGGGCCGTTGCCGCGCGCGCCCTGGAACGCAGCCTGCTGTTCGTGAAAAAGATCATGGGCGTGGTGCTGGCGGTGTCCGTGGTGGTGTTCGCCCTCATCACCTTCCCCGGTTTGGACGCGGCGGGCAAGGCGCGCTACCGGCAGGCCACGGATGCTGCGCTTGCCGAGTTCCGCAGCACAGTCCAGGGGCTTCCCGGCGCAGGCAGTCTGGAGGAACCCCATGTCCTGGAGATGCTGGAGTTCGCGGCCCAGTTGCGGGCCGAACGCCGCGAAGCGCAAACCCCTGAGGCGTTGGCCTTGGTGGAGGAGGGCTTCAGGGGGCAGGACCCGCAGCTGTTCGCCCTGCTTGCCGACCAATCCGGGCAGAACGCGCCCGGAGCCGAGTCCCTGCGCAACCTGGCCGCCACCCGCCGCGCCCTGCGCGAACAACTGCGCGAGGAAGTCTTCGCCGCAAGCTTCCTGGGCATGGCAGGGCGGGCGCTGGAGCCCATCACCCGGGCGGCGGGGTTCGACTGGCGCATCAATATCGCCCTGCTTTCCGCCTTTGCCGCTAAGGAGAACGCGGCCATGAGCCTGGGCGCGCTCTATGGACTGGAGGGCGGCGAGGACGAGGAGCCCTCGCCCGCAGAGGCTCTGGCCGAGGAAGGCACAGTGATGTCCGCCGCCGGAGTCATCCTGGCCAGGACCCCGGCGGACGGAGCGCCGGAGCGCGGTGTGGAGGCCGGTTTGCGGGCCGACCCGAACGTCACGCCGCTGCATGCGCTCTCGCTCATGCTCTTCATGGCGCTCTATCCCCCGTGCCTGCCCGCAGCCATGACCGTGCGGCTCTCCAGCGGGAGCACGCGCTGGATGCTCTTCTCCATCGCCTACCAGACCCTGCTGGGCCTGTTCGTGGCCAGCCTGGTCTTCACCGGGGCCACTTGGCTCGGACTTTCTGGCTGGCAGGCCATGTGGGTCTTCTACGGCCTGTGCCTGGCGGCCACGGCAGTGATGGGCCTGCTGCCGGAAGAACGCCGCCGCGCCGTGGTGGCGCAGTCGTCCCTGAGTCAAAATCGGCGAGAGACTCTGGCGTCGTGAAATCCAACAAAGGCTCTGCGCAAACACGCTGAACCGGAACAATTGGTCATCATTCAACAAGACACCACTGGAGGATATGCGCTGTGAAGCCGTCTCAAATCGTAACCGCCCTGGCTACCCTTCTGGACATCAGGCAACCCGTGTTCCTGTGGGGAGCCCCTGGGGTGGGCAAAAGTCAGGTGGTGGCCCAGGCTGCCGCCTCGCGCGGCCTTGAACTCATCGACGTGCGGGCCGTGCTCCTCGATCCCGTGGACCTGCGGGGCCTGCCGCGCATCGACGCTGCGGGCAGCGCGGTCTGGTGCCCGCCCTCCTTCCTGCCCCGCACTGGGCGCGGCGCGCTCTTCCTGGACGAGCTGAACACCGCGCCGCCCCTGGTGCAGGCGGCCTGCTACCAGCTCATTCTGGACCGCAAGCTCGGCGAGTACACCCTGCCCGAGGGCTGGACCGTGCTGGCCGCAGGCAACCGCGAGTCCGACCGCGCCATCACCCACCGCATGCCCTCGGCGCTTGCCAACCGCCTGGTCCATCTGAACTTCGACCCCGACCTGGACGACTGGCTGGCCTGGGCCCAGAACGCGGGCATCGACCCGAGAGTCCAGGCGTTTTTGCGTTTCCGACCCAAACTGCTGCACGCCTACGACCCGGCCTCAAGCGAAAAGGCCTTCCCCTCGCCGCGCTCCTGGGAGTTCGCCTCGCGCATCCTGGCCGCACGGCCCCAGGCAGAGGCGCTTTCCGCCCTCTTGTGCGGCGCCGTGGGTGAGGCAGCGGGCTTGGAGTGCCTGGGCTATCTGGCCATCTGCGAGAGCCTGCCGGAAACGGCGGATGTGCTGGCCAATCCTGAAGGGGTCCGCCTGCCCGAGGAGCCCGCCGCCATCTACGCCCTGTGCGAATCCGTGGCGCGCAAGGCCGCGGACAGCACCATGCCGAGCCTGGCGGTCCTGGCCGGGCGTCTGCCCGTGGAGTTCGGCGTGCTGCTCATGCGCGACGCAGCAGCCACGGAGCCCTCCATTGTGGAGACAGAGGCCTTCAAGGGCTGGGCCACCGCCAACAGCGACGTGCTGGTCTGCTGATGAACGCGGTCATCGATCAGGACGCCCGGCTCAAGATGGTCCGGGCCAGGAGCGCCCTCGTGCTGGACCACCCCTTCTTTGCCAGCCTGGCCCTGCGTTTGGAATTGCGCGAGGACACCGGCTGCTCCACCGCCTGGTCCGACGGGCGGGTGCTGGCCTATAACCCCGGCTACGTCAACGCCGTGTCCCTGGAGAGGATCAAGGGCCTGCAATGCCACGAGGTGTTGCACCTAGCCTGCCTCCATCACACCCGCCGCGAGGGCCGCGATCCGAAACTGTGGAACAAGGCCTGCGACTTCGCCATTAACCCCATCCTGCTGGAGGCGGGTTTGAGCCTGCCCACGGGCTTCCTGGACGATCCGAGGCACTACGGCAAAAGCGCCGACGCCATCTATGCGGACCTTATGGCCGGGCTGGACGAGGTCAAGGGCGGGGCCAGCGGCGGCGGCCAGGAGGAGAAAAGCCGCCCGGCCGAGGACATGGACGCCAAGGGAGGCCCGGGTGACAGCGGCCAGGGTGATGAAGAGCCGGAGTCCGGCGGGCAAGGACAGGCGGAGGAGGGCGACCAGAGCCTTGCCGGGGCGGGCGGAGATTCGCAGGCCCAAGGCGCGGAGAGCGCAGAGAGCAGCGACCCCGGCATGAGCGGAGAGGTGCGCGACCCCAGCCCTGGCTCCCAGGCCCCGGAAGGCTCGTCCCAGGACATGCAGGAACAGGCCTGGAACTCGGCCCTGGCCCAGGCCCTGCACAAGGCCCGGGATTGCGGCAAGCTGCCCGGCTGCCTGGAGCGCCTAGCCGCCGGCAGGCTTTTCCCGGCCTTGAGCTGGCGCGAACTACTGCGCCGGTTTCTCGCCCAGGCCGCCAAGAACGACTTCTCCTGGGTGCGGCCCAACCGCCGCCATCTGCACAGCGGGCTCTACCTGCCAGGGCTCGAGAGCCTCGAACTGGCGGAGATCGCCGTGGCTGTCGATGTCTCCGGGAGCATAACGCAGCTTGCACTGGAGCGCTTCGCATCGGAGCTTTCTGCAGTGCTGGAGGAGTTTTCCATCGAGATTACAGTGCTCACCTGCGATGCGACCCTGACATCAAGCAAACAGCTGTCGAGCATGGATCTGCCCCTGGACTTCACGGCCACGGGCGGCGGCGGCACCAGCTTCCGCCCGCCGTTTCAGCGGCTAGAGGAGGAAGGCGCGCTCCCCGCCTGCCTCATCTACTTCACGGACCTGGCCTGTGACGTCTACCCCGAAGACCCGGGCTTCCCGGTGCTCTGGATCACCCCGAGCAGAGACTTCTTGCTCCCGCCCTTTGGCGAGGTCGTCCTCATGGAGGAATGCCAGTGAACATCAGCTGGGTGATTACAAAAAAGCGGGGCAACTTCCGGCCGGTGCTCCAGTACAGCATCAAGCTCACCGATTTTGAGCGGGAGCTGGGCGTGCCCATGGTGCGCATTGAAAGCAGCATCCCCAAGCCGCCGGAGGCGAGCTGGGAATATTGCTGGCCAGGGCAGAACGAACGCGGGGAATGGACGCCTGCTGAGTTTCACCAACTGACCACGCCAGCACACAAGACCGGGGAAGCCACGGGAATCCTCAGGCTGCCCTGGCGTGAAAGCGGCGAGTTTCCCGAGGTGGAAACCTCCTTCCAGGCACTGCGCGAAGCCTTTGAACGCGTGCTGGAGGAGACAGCAAAGAGCGCCCCCCTGCGGCTTTGCGGCTGCCTGGAGACCTCGACGCAAACCCGCCGGGTCATCGCCCCGGCCTTTGCCGCAGAGCGGTTTCTTCGCCCCTGAACGGTGGGGAAGCCCTCCCTTGTCCAGCCCTTCTCGAGCTGCCATGGAACCGATGCGATGACCGCGCGCCCATGGCCCGGCGGAATCTCTGTCAGCGCAATCACTACCGCATGCCCCATGGTCCAGGAGGCTGCGACCCCAGGCTTCAGAACATGGAAACCAGCGGTTCCCTTTCCGCCAAAACAAGGGACAGATCATATCCAAGGTGCTCCCCTTTGCACTACAAATCCGCACTACAAAAGTCCCGGAAAGGTCATATTTTTGTAGTGCAGGCAGAATTTTCAACAATGATTTCAGGGTATGCACTCTACCCGGCTTGAATGGCATTCAAGAGGCCGTGGGTTCAATTCCCTCCAGCTCCACCACTTCACAAGATCAAGGGCTTGCGACTAACG
>JAVBYL010000263.1 GCA_030824035.1 Humidesulfovibrio sp. | reverse complement strand
GCCACCTACGAGAGCGGCGGGGAGGCCATCAAGGTGAACAGCCAGTACCGCGAGGTGAGCGACTGGGCCGAGACGCTCATGGAGCGCATGGGCGTGCTGGAGGCGGAGCTGGCCGCGCTGCAGACGGAAATGGAGGCCTGCCTTGAGTAGCCAGCCCGATCTGCTGGTCGTTGCGGGGGTCGTCTGGCGCGAGGGGCTTTTCCTGGGCGTGGAGCGGCCAGAGGGCAAGGCCCACGCGGGCTGGTGGGAGTTCCCCGGCGGCAAGGTGGAGCCGGGCGAAACCCTGGAGGCCGCCCTCATCCGCGAGCTGCGGGAGGAGCTCTCCTTCACCTCCACCATGTTGATTTTTTGGCGCGAGAAGCGCTTTGTGTACCCGCAGGGGCCGGTGAGCCTGAACTTCTTCCACGTCACGGCCTTCGAGGGCGAGGTGATTCCCCTGGAGGGCCAGCGCTTCGGCTGGTTCCGCCCCGGCGAGGCGGACGCGTCCATCTTTTTGCCCGCCAACGCGGACATCGTGCCCGCCCTCCGCTGGCCCCTGCTGGGCTAGCATACTGCCACCGAAGTTTGTGCGGCGCAGGCACCGGGCCATGTTGGTGCGACCCTGGCGCTGGCCTTGTGAATACCTGCGCAACCGTTGCGGGCCGCGCAAAGAAAGGGTAGAGACCTATTTTCTGCGCCCACCCCGGCTGTCCTTATTTGGCGCGGTAACTTCAAGGAGCACGCAACGTTGCGCATCGCCGACCTGATTCCTACGCGTAGGCCGTTCATATCCCTGGAATTTTTCCCGCCGAAGGACAGGGACACCTGGCCCAAGTTCTTTGTGGAAGTGGAGAAGCTAAGGGCCCTCGATCCGCTTTTCGTCTCCGTGACCTACGGCGCGGGCGGCGGCACCCAGGCCAACACCCTGGACATCGTCACCCGCATGAAGCGCGAGATGGGCCTGGAGCCCATGGCGCACCTCACCTGCGTGGGCGCCTCCTGCGAGGCCCTGCGCGGCTTCCTGGCCGCCCTCACCGAGGCTGGCATCGACAACGTGCTGGCCCTGCGCGGCGACCCGCCAAAGGGCGTGGAGAACTTCACCTTCGAAGGTCAGGAGTTTCAGCACGCCTCCGACCTGGTGACCTTCATCCGCAAGGAATTCCCGGCCATGGGCATCGGCGTGGCGGGAATTCCCACCATGCACCCGGAGTCCGCCACGCTGGACGACGACCTGAAGTGGCTGCGGCACAAGGTGGACGCGGGCGGGCAGTTCGTGGTCACCCAGCTGTTTTTTGAAAACGGGCTGTACACCGGCTACGTGGAGCGCCTGCGCGCGCTCGGCGTCAGCGTGCCCGTGCTGCCGGGCATCATGCCCATCATGAGCATGAAGAGCGCCGAGTTCATCGCCGGGCTCAATGGTCGCGCGGTGTTTGGCGGGTTTTACGAAACCCTGGAGGCCGCCTTTGCCTCCGACGGCGACGAGGCCGTGCGCGAACTGGGCATTGCCCACGCCACCGCACAGGTCCAGGGGCTCATCGACGCGGGCGTGCCCGGGGTGCACCTGTACACCCTGAACAGGGCCGATGCCTGCCTGTCCATCATGAACAACATCACCATCCGATAACGGGGGAAACAATGAGCGCAAAGAATCCCAAGGTGGCAGTGGTTGGCGCAACGGGCGCCGTTGGCCGTGAAATGCTCGAAGTGCTGGCCCAGCGCCAGTTCCCGGCCTCCGAGATCGTTCCCTTCGCCTCCTCCCGCAGCGCGGGCGGCAAGGTGGAATACGCCGGGGCCGAGCTCACCGTTCGCGAGCTGAAGGAGGACTCCTTCGCCGGGTTCGACCTGGCCCTGTTCTCCGCCGGTGGCTCCACCTCCGAGAAATTCGCCCCCCTGGCCGCCGCCGCCGGGTGCGTGGTGGTGGACAACTCCAGCGCCTGGCGCATGGACCCGGCCTGCCCCCTGGTTGTGCCGGAGGTGAACGCCCACGACCTCGCCTGGCACAAGGGCATCATCGCCAACCCCAACTGCTCCACCATCCAGATGGTGGTGGCCCTGAAGCCCCTGCACGACGCCGCCACCATCAAGCGCATTGTGGTCTCCACCTACCAGGCCGTTTCCGGCACGGGCCAGAAGGCCATCACCGAGCTGGAGACCCAGACCGCCCGGCTGATGAACGGCCAGGAGATTGTGCCCCAGGTGTACCCCTACCAGATCGCGTTCAACTGCCTGCCGCAGATCGACGTGTTCATGGAGAACGGCTACACCAAGGAAGAGATGAAGATGGTCAACGAGACCAGGAAGATCATGGGCGAGGATTCCATCCGCGTCACCGCCACCACGGTGCGCGTGCCCGTGTTCTACGGCCACAGCGAGTCCGTGAACATCGAGACCGTGACCAAGCTCACGGTGGCGGAGGTGCGCCAGCTGCTGGCCGAGGCCCCCGGCATCACCGTGCAGGACTACCCGGAGAAGAAGATTTACCCCATGGCCATTGACGCCGCCGGGGAGGACGACGTGTTCGTGGGCCGCATCCGCGAGGACGAGTCCATCGAGAACGGCATCAACATGTGGATCGTGGCCGACAACATCCGCAAGGGCGCCGCCCTGAACGCCGTGCAGATCGGCGAGGAACTCATCCGCCGCAACCTCCTGCGCGTGCCCAAATAGCCGCGGGGGAAGGAGACCAAAGCCCATGCGCGTCGCCAATTCCGATGAATATCTCCGCGCCATGCTGGAGGCCATCCGGCCCGGCACGGAGGACGTGCTCGCGTTCTATGATCACCGCATCGGGGTCATCGGCACGGACCCGAAGCTCATGCTGCTGCCCTGGGACGACCACCTCGTCCATAGGGGCGATGGCGTGTTCGAGGCCCTGAAATACGTTGGCCGCAAGCTGTACCAGCTCGACGCGCACCTGCGCCGCATGCGCCTGTCGTGCCAGGCCATCCACCTGGAGCCGCCGTGCTCCTGGGACGAGCTGCGCGAGGCCGTCATCGAGGTGGCGCGCGCCGGCAACGAGCCGGACGGCTCCATCCGCATCCTCTTGGGGCGCGGTCCCGGCAGCTTCGGCATCGATCCCTTCGAAAGCCCGGTGCAGAGCCTGTACATCGTGGCCTACCGCATGCGCGCCAAGCCGGAGGCGTACTTTGAAAAGGGCGTGACGGCCTTCCACACCACCATCCCGGCCAAGCAGTCGTGGATGGCCACGGTGAAGACCACCAACTACCTGCCCAACGTGCTGATGAAGCGCGAGGCCGTGATGAAGCGCATGGACTTCCCGTTCTGCTTCGACGCCCAGGGCTTTTTGGCCGAGGGCGCCACGGAGAACGTGTGCCTTGTGGACGAGGCGGGCAGGCTGGTCATCCCGGAGTTCACCAGCTCCCTGGCGGGCACCACGCTCATGCGCGCCGTGGATATGGTGAAGGAGGACATGGAGATCATCTTCAAGGGCGTGACGGAGGATGAGATCTTCCAGGCGCGCGAGGTGATGATGGTGGGCACGAGCTTCAATTGCGTGGGGGTGGTGCGCTACAACGACAAGCCCATCCACGACGCCCGGCCCGGCCCGGTGGCAAAGCGCCTCCGCGAGCTGTTGGTGGCGGACCTGGCCAAGAACGGGCTGGTGTTCTAGCCCCGGCATACGTGCAAGAATAAAGGCCCGCTGGCGAATAACCGGCGGGCCTTTTGTTTTTCTGTGGATTCTGGGAGGGAGCTAGCCGCCGCTTTCCATCTGCTGCCCGGTTTTGCCAAAGCGGCGCTGGCGGTTCTGGTAGTCCTCCAGGGCGCGCTCCAGCTCTTCGGGGGCAAAGTCCGGCCAGAGCGTGTCGGTGAAGTAGAACTCCGAGTACGCGGCCTGGAACAGCAGGTAGTTGGACAGGCGCAGCTCCCCGCTGGTGCGGATGATGAGGTCCGGGTCCGGCTGGCCCGCGGTGTACAGCTCCGCGGCAAAGGCCTCCTCGCTGATGTCCTCGCCCTTCAGGCCCTTGGCGGAGAGGGCGCGGCAGGCGCGCAAAATCTCCTCCCGGCCGGAGTAGTTCAGGGCCAGGTTCAGCGTCATGGTGGTGCAGTGGGCCGTCTTGGACATCACATGCGCCAAGGCCTGCCGGGCGATGAAGGGCAGGCCGTCCATCTCCCCCAGTACCTTCAGGCGGATGTCCTGGTCCAGCAGGTTTTGCAGCTCCCCGCGCATGTAGTCCACCAGAAGGTCGAACAGCAGCGCCACCTCGTCCTTCGGGCGCGACCAGTTCTCCCGCGAGAAGGTGTACAGCGTAAGGTGCCGCACGCCCAGCTCGCGGCAGCGCGTGACGATGGCCTTGGCCGAGCGCGTGCCGGCCCTGTGGCCCTCGCTGCGCGGCAGACCCTGGCGGGTGGCCCAGCGGCCGTTCCCGTCCATGATGATGGCGACATGCGCCGGAACGTTCGTGGTTTCGGGCATCCGGCTAGAGCTCCAGGATTTCCTTTTCCTTGGCGGCAAAGGCCTCGTCGCACTTCTTGATGGTGTCGTCGGTGAGCTTCTGCACGTCCTCGTTGAGCTTGCGCTGCTCGTCCTCGGTGATGTCCTTGTCCTTCAGCAGCTTCTTGCCGCCCTCGTTCAGGTCGCGGCGCACGTTGCGCACGGCGACCTTGGCTTCCTCGGTGAACTTCTTGGCCAGCTTCACCAGATCCTTGCGGCGTTCCTCGGTGAGCGGCGGAATGCTGATGCGGATGAGCTTGCCGTCGTTGACGGGGTTCAGGCCCAGGTCACTTTTCTGGATGGCCTTTTCCACGGCGCTGAACGCGGACTTGTCCCAGGGCTGGATGGTGATGGTGCGCGCATCCGGCACGGAGACCGAGGCGATCTGGCTGATGGGCGTGGGATTGCCGTAGTATTCCGCGATGATCGGCTCGATGAGCGTGGCCGAGGCGCGGCCGGTGCGCAGGCGTGAGAATTCCTTGGTCAGGCTCGTGAGAGCCCCGGTCATGCGTTTCTGTCCGTCTTCGATGACTGCATGCATGGCTTAGTTCCCTCCTTCAACGATTGTTCCGAGCACTTCGCCCTGGACGACCCTGCGGATATTGCCTTCCTTGAACAGGTTGAAGACGATGATGGGCAGGCTGTTGTCACGGGCGAGGGAGATGGCCGTGGCGTCCATGACGCCCAGGCGCTTCTCCAGGGTTTCCATGTAGGTGACGGTCTCGTAGCGCACCGCGTCGGCGTGCTTCTTGGGGTCCTTGTCGTACACGCCGTCCACCTTGGTGGCCTTCAGGATGGCCTCGCACTTGAGCTCCATGGCGCGCAGGGCGGCGGCGGTGTCGGTGGTGAAATAGGGGTTGCCGGTGCCCGCGGCGCAGATGACCACGCGGCCCTTTTCCAGGTGGCGCACCGCCCGGCGGCGGATGTACGGCTCGGCCACTTCCTTCATGGTGAAGGCGGTCATGACGCGGGTGTCGCAGCCGAGCTTCTCCAGGGCGTCCTGCACGGCCAGGGCGTTCATCACCGTGGCCAGCATGCCCATGTAGTCGGCCTGGGCGCGGTCCATGCCCTGCTCGCTGGCGGCCATGCCGCGAAAGATGTTGCCCCCGCCGATGACCAGGGCGACCTGCACGCCCATGCTCGCCACATCGGCTATCTCGCGGCAAAAGGTGCCGATGGCCTTGGGCTCGATGCCGAACTGCTGTTCCCCGGCCAGGGCCTCGCCGCTGAGTTTCAAGAGCACACGCGAATACCGCAGCTTTTCCATGCGACCTCCCTGATTATGGCCCGATGATGCTTTCTTGCAAATGCGGCGGGGGGAAACGCCTCCCTCCGCCGTGGCTAAAAAAAACGGGCCTTGCGGCCCGTTTCGATTTCCTATTCTTCGGAGGCTTCCGCTTCGGTCCCTTCACCCAGGACCATGCGGGTGAACCGCCCGACTTGCATGTTCTCGCCCAAGACGGCGATGAGGTCGTTCAGGAGGTCCTTCATGGACTTCTTGTCGTCCTTGATGAAGGGCTGCTCGAGCAGGCACACTTCAGAGTAGTACTTCTTGATGCGGCCCTCGACGATCTTCTCGGCGATGGCTTCGGGCTTGCCCTCTTCCATGGCCTGATTCTTGAAGATCTCGCGCTCCTTGTCCAGCAGATCCTGGGGAACCTGCTCGGGGCTGACACACACCGGGTTGGTGGCGGCGATCTGCATGGCCAGGTCCTTGGCGAACTCCTTGAACTTGTCGTTCTTGGCGACGAAGTCCGTCTCGCACTTCAGCTCAACCATGACGCCGAGCTTGCCGTTGGAGTGGATGTAGGAGCCGATGACGCCCTGGCTGGTGGCGCGGCCGGCCTTCTTGGCGGCCTTGGCCAGGCCCTTCTCGCGAAGGTACTGAATGGCCTTGTCTTCGCTGCCGGCGCACTCGACGAGGGCCTTCTTGCAATCCATCATGCCCGCGCCGGTTTTCTCGCGCAGCACCTTAACCGCTTGGGCGGTAATCTCAGCCATGGTCTACTCCTCCTCGGCGGCGGCCTTCTCGGCGGCCGCGTCGACGGTTTCCTTGCCCGGGGCGTTCTTGCCGCCAGCGGCGTTGTCCTTCTGCGCAGCGGCGCCCTCAAGGCAGGCGTCGGCGATGTGGGTGGCGAAGAGCTTGATGGCGCGGATGGCGTCATCGTTGCCCGGAATGACGTAGTCGATGAGGTCGGGGTCGCAGTTGGTGTCCACCACGGCCACGACGGGGATGCCCAGCTTGCGGCATTCCTTCACCGCGATGTGCTCGCGGTTGGGGTCGATGATGAAGGCGGCCTTGGGGGCGTCGGTCAGGTCTTTGATGCCGCCCAGGGCATCATTGAGCTTCACGACCTCGCGGCCCATCTGCACGATTTCCTTCTTGGGGAACTTGTTGATGGTGCCGTCGGCGAACATGGTTTCCAGGCTCTTCAGACGGTCGATGCTCTTTTTGATGGTCTGGAAGTTGGTGAGCGTGCCGCCCATCCAACGCTGGGTGACGGCGTGCATGCCGCAGCGCTCCACCTCGGCCTTGATGGCCTCCTGAGCCTGGCGCTTGGTGCCGATGAACAGCACCTTGCCGCCCTGGGCCACGGTGTTGGAGATGAAGTCGTGGGCCTTCTGGAACAGCTTCACGGTCTGCTGCAGGTCGATGATGTGGATTCCATTGCGCGCGCCGAAAATGTAGGTGCGCATCTTGGGGTTCCAGCGGCGGGTCTGGTGACCGAAATGGACGCCGGTCTCCAGCATCTGCTTCATGGTAACGTAAGCCATAAATCCTCCTGGGTTTTTCCTCCGCCAAGGCCAATGGTACCTTCCCAGAACATCCGGGACACCCAGTAAACTGCCAAGGCGTGCGATTTTGTGAAACG
>JAVBYL010000137.1 GCA_030824035.1 Humidesulfovibrio sp. | reverse complement strand
CCGGCTTCGAACAGGCTGGCCGGAAGGACCATGCCCAGGGGCGGCACGAAGGCCTCCAGCTCGCCCAGAAAGATGTGCATGCGCCCCGCGAGCCTGGGCGCGCCAAAGGCCGCGGTCATGCGCGCCACGCGGCCGGGGTCGTTGTCGAACACCAAAAGCAGCGTGCCGGGCTCCGCCAGGGCGCGGCGCAGCGCCGGGGTGTTCTCCGCCCCCAGGAACACCAACAGCCGGGTGTGCTCCAGGGCCTGCTCCACGCCCGTGCCGGGCGGCAGGGTGCGGTACACGGGCCGGGCCTGGGCCTCGGCGAAGGGCTGGGCATAGGCGGGGTGCTCGTAGTCCCACAGGGGGGCATGGGCGAAAAACGCGTGGTCGGCCCCGGGGGGCCCGGGCGCTGCCTGGGCGTCCACATCCACGCCGGTGGCCTGGAACAGCACGCCCAACTGGCGCAAAACGGAAAAGAGCACCTCCGGGGTCATTGCGCACCCGGAGACGATCCAACGACGACCCCGTCCGTGCCAGTGGGGAAAAGCTCCCGGTAACGCAGCTCCATGGGATCCAGGCGCTCCAGCTCCGCTCCTTCCAACCCCGGCGCGCGGCACTGGCGCAGCAACCGCGCCTGATCGGCGAAAATGCGGGCCATGCGGGCATCGCCGTACAGTTCATAGCACAACGCGGCCCAATCCATCAGGAAAGGAGTGGATGGATTGAACTGCATGGCCAGCCGCACCAACTCCTTGGCGCGCTCCACATGCCCCTGGGCCAGGCGGATGCTTGCGGCGACGACGACCGCAACCGGATGTTCGCGGGTGGACTCGAACAGCGCCAGCAGGCTCTCCATGGCCCCATCCAGATCGCCAGCGGCGCGTTGCGCCAAGGCCTTTTCAAACAACGCGCGCGTCGGCTCCGCATGGGCCACCGGCGGCAAGCGGAGTGGAATGTCGAAGCTCCTGCCGCAGTTGCCGCACGGCAGGCGATGGGCGCTTCGGTCCGCATGCAGCGCCGTGGTTTCCAGATGCACGAACTCGACCTCCACCTCGCAGTGCGGGCAGCGGCAACGGACACTGGCGCACCCGTCCTCGTCCACTCGCGCGGCCAGCAGCAGCCCCGGCCAAAGCAACCCCTGGTGCAAAACCCACACCCGCTTCAGCATGTCCAGAAACTCGGTCGAGGGCATCCGCGTCATGTTGATGAGCGGGCAGCCCTGTTCGATGAACGCGATTTTATCCTGGATGATGCCACGAGCAATGGCATCATGGTAAATTTTTGTGCCCGGCCAGCAGTCTATCTTGCCCAGGTTCACGAAATACCTACGGTTCTTGACCCACCAATCCAGCGTCTCCCAGGCCGTCTCCGTTGTTTCCGCCGGGTCGCCAAAGATAAAATTTCCAAAGGAGTCCATGCGGCTCTGGTAGGTCAGTTCCAGGGCATGCTCAATTTCCGCGGGCTTCAGTTTTTTGTTCATGCTCCGCAGCACTTCCGGGCACATGCTCTCCAGGCCGTAGAACACCGTCTCGCAGCCCGCTTCGCGCATGCTCTCCAAGAGTCCCGCATCCACCACGCCCACGCGCAACTGAGTGTACCACTTGATGCCAAAAGGTCGCACCTTGGCGCAAAATTCAAGAATGCGCTCCTTGCGCAAGGCGAACACCTCGTCCATGAGCCCGAATTTTTGCACGCCGTAGGTATCGACGAGATGCCGAATTTCGCGGATGACATAATCGATGGAATGGGCCCGGTACTTGCCCCGGCCCAGCGCGCTGAAGCAGAAGGTGCAATGGAACGGACAGCCCCGGCTGGACACCATGTCGTGCGTTTTCTGGTGTGCGTGGCAAATATCGAAGCGAAACCCTTCATAGTCAGGGATGGGCACGGTGTCCAAGTCTTCGATGAAGGCCCTGGGGGCGGTGCGCCGGGTCTTCCCCTCGGCATCGCGATACAGCAGGCCGGCCACAGCCGAAAGATCGCCTCCTTGCTCCAGAGTATGCATGAGCTCCACCGAGGTGGCCTCTCCCTCGCCCACGACGCCGATATCCGCCCCGAGGGATTCGAACACCTCGGGCTCGCTGCTCAGAATGCCGCCGCCCAGCACTGTCACGAGCCCCGGCAGTTCGCGCTTGGCCGTCTCGAACATCCACTTCACAAAAGGATACGACGGCGTTAGCGAGCCGATGCCGAGCACATCCGGCTTTTCCCGCGCCAGCGCGTTGCGGAAGACCTCCTGCCAGTCATCCTCCAGCGCGCTGTTGCAGCATGCGACATGAAAGCCGTGCTTCTTGAGCATGGCCGAGACGTAGGCTATGCCCACGGGAAAAAAATACCGGCCAAGCAGCGCGTAAGGCGGAGCCACAAGCAGTATCTTCATCCGTTCACCCCTCGGACCAATGGTTACAGAGTGTGGGCGCCGCTGCTTCTCGCGTTTCCGAGCTTCCTTGCTGGCTGGCTGCGCGGCCCTAGGCCACGCAGTACAGCACGGTGTCCAGCGTGCAGCAGGAGTGGTGCCCCACGTACATGCGGTATTCCGGCGCTATGGACTTGATGTACAGCGGAATCTCCCAGAGGTCCTCCAGCTTGTGGTACAGGCAGATCTGCAGCCGGGGCTTGTGGCGGCGTATGACGCCCTCCGCGCCCTTCAGCGCCTCCAGCTCCGCGCCCTCTATGTCCAGCTTGATGAGGTCAACGCGCTCCAGCCCGGTCTCCTCCACATAGGAATCCAGCCTGGTGGCCGCCACCTCGCACCCGCCGCTCTCCGAAACATGGTTGCTGTGCGTGCAGCCGAAGTTTTCCTCGAAGCGCAGGGTCGTGTCCTGCGACCACAGGGCCTTGTTCACGGCCTGGGCGCCGGGCACGGCATGGGTGGCGATGTGGTTTTGCAGACGCTTGTACGAGATGGGCGTGGGCTCAAAAAGGTGCATGGCGCAGTCGCCCTGGCAGTCCTCCAGGAAGCTTTGCAGGGTGTCGCCCTCCGCCGCGCCGCCGTCCACTATGCAGTCGCCCTTGCGGGCGCGGGCCAGGGGATGCCGGTACACATGGTAGCCCGAGGGATAGCGCATGGGCCTGCCGTACAGGCGCATGCGGATGACATCAAGAAACACCTGCCGCGAAAGCGGGTCGGAAAGGCCCTCCAGCACGGCGCTCAGCTCCCCTGCATGCGCCCCGATCAAGGCCGGGTCGATGCGGTCCGCCACGCCATCAACATACACCGAGCGCACGCCCAGGGCGTGCAGCTGCACGACGATGGAGCCCTCGCCCCAGCTGCTGACAAGCACGGGCAGGCCCGGCGCGCGGGCGGCCAGCTCCGCCGGAGCAATGACCAGCGCGCCGTCCAGCTCTTTGCCATGCTTCGCGGTGTCGTTATCCAGAAAAAACGGCACATCCAGGCCCAGGCCCAGCAGGCGCGTGCGGCACCTGCGGCCACGGCCACCAGCGCCAAACACCACCATGCGCTCCGGCAAATGCTCGTCAAAGGGGTTGAAGGCAGTTATCGCCGTCTCGTTCAGCAAAGCGTTCAGCATATGGCCTCACTCCCCTTTTTCCGGTGTTGCCGCCGGAGCTGGGATGATTTTGAATTTTTCGCTGACCGGAGTGGCGCGCTTGGCCCACCACTGCTTGGCCGCCAGCCACAGGTAATGCCCCAGGGACCGCGGGAACACCCGCGGGTGCGCCGCCACCAGGGCGGGCAGCTCGCCGGGTTTTGCCAGCCGAAGCAAAAACTGCACCAGCCCCTTGCCCATAAATATCGGATAAAACACATCATAATTGCTCAGCACATGGTTGATCATGGTCCAGCGGAACAGGTCGTGGGGCGGGTGTTTGTCCAGGTTGCCCACGCTGTTGATGTTGCCCAGCACCGGGTTGGACCCGAAGTTGTTGCCCCCGTGGCGGCGGTAGCAACCGTGAATGGTTGGCACCAGCAACGAATCGCCGATGAGGTGGCAAAAGTGGGCTATGTAGTAGTCCGCGCAGATGCGGAAGGTGGTGCCATCGCGCGGGAGGATCAGCTCCACCGTGCTGCGGCGGAACACCATGCTGCTGGAGGTGGCCCAAATCCAAAAGCCGGTCTGAAAGCTGGTTTTGCGCACGTGGCGGTAATGGCCCTTGGCCTGGTGGTCCATGTGCTGGCCGCCGATGATCTCGCCCGCGCCGTTGATCTGGTACTGGTTGGAGCTGGTGAAGGCCACGGTGGCCACGGAGAGGTGGGCGCGCATGTGCGCCTCTAAAAAGTCCTCCAGCAGCACGTCGTCGGCGTCGAGCATGCACACGAAGCTGCCCGTGGCCACGGCCAACCCGTCGCGGAAGGCCTCCATCTGGCCGCCGTTCTCGCTGCGCTCAATGAGCCGGAAACGACCGGCCGCCTCGGGGCTTTCCACAAACTCCCGCACCCGCTCCGCCGTGGCGTCGGTGGAAACGTCGTCCACCACGATGCATTCCCAGTTCTCGTAGGTTTGCCGCGTAACGGAGCGCAGGCACTCCACAATGTAGGCCTCGTAATTGTAGCTGGTGACGACGAAGCTCACGCGGGGCTTCAGCATCCGGGCGCGGTCCAGGCGGCTGTCCAGCAGGGCTTGGGGCAGCTGTTCCGGCGCGGGCGAGGCCGCCGTTGCTCCGGCCCGCCGTGCAATGAGGTCGTGGATGGACATGGATTCTCCCTGCCTGTGGTTTACAGCGCCCAGCCGGCGTCCTCGGCCTCCACGACCTTGCGCTGCTGGCTGATGTAGTGCCTCGGGTCGGTGAAGGGCGCGGCGGCCTGGATGGCCTGGGCCTCGCCAAAGCCGAAGAAGGCCGCGTAGTCGCCGTGGAACCCGTCGCAAATGCCCTTGGCGGCGCAGTGCTCGCAGGCCGGGGCGGGTTTGTAGCCGCAGTGCTCGCGGGCGCGGATGAGCGCGCTGTGGCGGTATTCGTCGTCCAGGCTCAGGGACGGATCGTCCAGGTAGCCCGGCACGTTCTTGAACATGGGCGAGCGCAGGTTGGCCTGCCGCAGGCTGATGAGCGGGGAAAGCTCGCCCTGGCGCATGCGCTGGGGCTTCATGTCCGTCCAGGACCAGGAGGCATAGTCCCACTCGTGCAGGTCGTACGGCAGCTGCTGGAAGTTGTAGAGGTGCTGGCGGTACCCCTCCGGCACCTGGCACAGCGGGATGTAGCGCACGTTCACCTCGATGCCCGCGGCGTTCAGCACGTCCATGGCGGCCAGCAGGGGCGGGGCCACCACGCCGTAGGCGGCCACGTCGTCCAGGGAACGCTCGCCCTTCTGCTGGTCCTCAAAGGGATTGAAGGCGATGAAATTCACCGCGCGCGCACCCACGCTGACGGCCAGCCGGGCCACATCCGCCAGGTGCGGCAGGGAGGACTTGGTGAGCACGCAATTGAAGCGCACGGGCATGCCGATGGCCACACAGTTGTCTAGAGCAACCATCTGCTTTTTGTGCGCGCCGGGCACGCCCACCACGTCGTCGTAATTTTGCCCCAGGCCATGCACGCTCACCAGCAGGTCGCGCACGCCGGAGTCCTTCAGCCGTTGGCAGGCCTCGCGCTTGGCCAGCACCAGGGCATTGGTGATGAGCGTGGGCAGCAGGCCGATGCTGGCGCTGTGCTCGCACAGTTCCTCGATGCCGGGGTAGATGGTGGGCTCCCCGCCCTGGATGTCGATGGCGTTGTTGCCGTAGTGGTTGCGCAGGGCGTCCACGATGGCCTTGGCCTTGTCCAGCCCCATGAACGGGTGCTCGGGGTGGTCCTTGGCCTCGATGCGGGTTTGAAAATAGCAGAACCGGCAGCGCAGGTTGCAGGTCTGGCCCAGCCAAACGACCCCGCGCCGCGTCAGTACGCGCTTGGTGGTGGTGTTCACCGGGGGGGCAAGCGGTTGTTGGCTCATTTGGCACTCCCGGCGCAAGCGCCTTTTTCTTCCTCGGCAAGGCGCGCGGCTATGCGGTCGCGGTATTCCAGCTCGGTCTCGCGCTCCACCTCGCTCATGTACCAGTTGGGGCCTGGGTTCCAATCCTCGGCCAGGCCGCCGCCGTAAATCTCCACGCGGCCGCGCTGGGCCTTGGGCGAGCGGATGGCCAAGAGCGCCTCCAGGTTGCCGGGGCTCACGTCGTCTATCTCCTGGGCGCTGGGCCTGCGCTTGAGCGGAATGGCGCAGCCGCAACGCGGACAGGCGCGCTTCATCTGCTCGTCGTAATCGCCGGGAACGCGCTTCCACCAGCCGGGCTCCACGGGCCAGCCGCCGGGGCCGTCGAAGAGCATGTCGAAGCTGGCCGCCACCTCGCAAAAAAACGCGCCCTTGGGGGTGATGGAGGCGGACCAGTACTTCTGAATCCAGCAGTCATCGATGAGCCGCCACATCTCGTCCTTGTCGGCCACGACTTCCTCGGCGGCCACAAGCAGGGGCTGGTGCAGAATCTGGTCGACGCTGTGGTCGTTGAAATAAAAATTGCCGTACACCTCGCGGATGAGGCTGCCGTACTTCTCGCCCTGGGCCTTGGGCACGGTGGACCAAAGCCCGCGCCGCTTCTTGTCGGGAATGGTCGCGGCCAGGTACTCGGCCATCTCGGCGAACTGCGGGTGCAGCAGCGGCTCACCGCCTATCATGCCCACCATACCGGGGAAGTCCACCAGGGAGTCCACCGCCTGGCGGAAGGTGGGCATGTCCATGAAGAACGGCTTGCGGTGGTGCCCGGTGAAGCGCGTGCAGTTGGAGCAGCGGTTCATGCAGGCGTTGGTCACGTCGATCTGGATGATCTGCATTTCGGACAGGGGAATCATTGCTGCTCCTTGGCTCCTACATGGGCTCCGGCATTGGCTCTGGCGTGTGCCAGGGCCGTTTCGCGCGGGAAAATCATCGGGGTGCGGCGCACCACCTGCGGGAATTCCGGGTGTCCGGCGTCCACAACATCGCCTGGCGCGGTACCGGGCGGCTCACAGCACACATCAGCAGTACCGGGACCGAAATGCCCCGCCGCCGCTGCCGCCAGCTGGAAATCCCAGCACAGGCACTCGTCCAGGCCGGGCTGGAAGCCACCGGCGGCATGGAAGGCCTCCCGCCGCACGGCGAGCACCGGGTTGGCCCGGCCACGGGCCAGCAGGGCCTGGAAGTCCGCCCCTCTTCCATTCATATCCACAAGCGACACCTCTGACCTGCGCGCCAAAATATCGACGCTCCGGGCCAGCACATCGGGCCGGGGGAGGCTCCCGGCGGGGAAAAATGCAAGCACCGCGCCACGGGCAAGCTCTGCCGCCCGGTTGCGCCCCTCCGCCCTGGCCAGGCCCGGCTCGCAGCACAGCACCTCCAGCCGCAAACCAGCCGGGGCCGTGGATATTTGGGCCTGCAGGGCCGCCAGCGT
>JAVBYL010000293.1 GCA_030824035.1 Humidesulfovibrio sp. | reverse complement strand
CTCGCGGCTGGCGCCGAACAGGCCGATGGAGACCACGCGCTCCTTCAGGGCCGGGAGGATATCCTCCACCACGCCGCCCTTGAACACGCCGCCCATGAGCAGGCGCACGGGCTTTTCGAAGCTGCGCACAGCCGCCACGACGGAGTCGAGGGTGGTGGCCTTGGAGTCGTTGACGAAGAGCACCCCGGCGGCCTCGCCCACGGGCTCGATGCGGTGGGGCAGGGCCTTGAAGGCGGCGATGGCCTCGCGGGCCTGGCCCTCGGTGACGCCGAAGTGCCGCACCATGCGCCAGGCGGCGGCGATGTTCTCGCGGTTGTGCGCGCCGGGCAGGCCGGGGCAGTCGAAATCCGTATCGCCCTGGAAGTAGTCGCGCCGGGCCTTGGTGTAGTTGCGGGCCTCCAACTCGGCGCGCATGGCCGCCGGGGCGATGGCCAGGCAGCCGTGGTCCTGGCGGCTGAAGAGATTGAGCTTGGCGCTCAGGTACTCTTCCATGTCCAGGTGGTAGTCCAGGTGGTTGGCCGCGAAATTGAGCAGGCAGGCCACGCGCGGGGCGAAGCTGACGCAGTTCTGCAGCTGGAAGCTGGAAATCTCGATGACCAGCACGTCTGCGGCCTTCTCGGCCATGAGGTAGTCGCACAGCGGGGTGCCGATGTTGCCGCCCACGAAGGTGGACAGGCCAGCGTGCTCCAGGATGTGCCCCACCAGTGTCGTGGTGGTGGTCTTGCCATTGGTGCCGGTGATGGCGATGACCGGCTCGCTTAGGAACCAGGAGGCGAACTCCATCTCCGCAACCACCCGCCAGGGCTCAACATTGGCCAGCACCGGGGCCAGTTTCTTCACCGGCACGCCGGGGGAGAGCACGATGAGGTCGGCGTCCTCGAACTGTGCCGCACTGTGCGGCCCGGCCTGCAGGGTCAGCCCGGCCTGGGCGGGGGTGGCGGTCACCTTCAGCAGCACGTCCTGGGACAAATCGGCCTTGGCATCCACCAGGCGAACCCGCGCGCCGAGGCTGAGCAGGAAGCGGCAGGCCGCCAGCCCGGAAACGCCCGCGCCGACAACAACGACGAGCTTATTCTTAAGAATCTTTAGACTTTGTAAAGTGCGCACTGTCCTCTCCATACCGGCCACCCTAGCGAAGCTTCAGTGTGCTCAAGGCCATGAGGGCCATGAGGATGGAGAGAATCCAGAAGCGGATGATGATCTTCGACTCGGGAATGCCCTTGAGCTCGAAGTGGTGGTGCAGCGGCGCCATGCGGAAGATGCGTTTGCCGCCGCTCATTTTGAAGTAGCCCACCTGCAGGATGACCGAGAGGGTTTCGAACACGAACACGCCGCCCACCAGGGCCAGCACCAGCTCCTGCTTGGCCAGCACGGCGATGAACCCGAGGGTTCCGCCCAGGCTGAGGGAGCCCACATCGCCCATGAACACCTGGGCCGGGTAGGCGTTGAACCAAAGGAAGCCCAGGCCCGCGCCCACCAGCGCGCCGCAGAGCACCGTCACCTCGCCCACGCCGGGCACGGGCGTGAGGTTCAGGTACTGGGCGATGACCGCGTTGCCCGCGGCGTAGATGAAGATGGCGAAGCAGGCCGCCGCGACCACCGTGGGGCCTATGGCCAGGCCGTCCAGCCCGTCGGTGAGGTTCACGGCGTTGCTTGCGCCCACCAGCACCAGCACGGCGAAGGGCAGGTAAAACAGCCCCAGGTCCGGGTGGATGTGCTTGAAGAACGGCACGGCCAGCTGCGTGGAGTACGCGGGCTGGAAAATCAGCAGGGCGATGGCGGAGCCGGCCACGAAGATCTGCCCGGCCAGCTTGGCGCGCGGGGAGATGCCCTTGTTCTGCTTCTTGACGACCTTGGTGTAGTCGTCCCAGAAGCCCACGGCCCCAAAGCCCACGAAAACATACAGCGTGAGCCAGATGTACACGTTGGTCAGGTCGCCCCAGAGCAGCACGCTGGAAACGAAGGACACGCCGATGAGCAGCCCGCCCATGGTGGGAGTGCCTTCCTTGGCCTGATGGCAGGTGACCTCTTCCAGGATGTGCTGGCGGCAGCGCAGCGCCTTGAGCCACTCGATGAGCTTGGGCCCAAGCAGGATGGAGATGACCAGCGCCGTGAGCAGCGCGTACACGCTGCGGAAGGTGATGTAGCGGAAGACGTTGAACAGCGTGAACTGCGCCGCCAGGGGGTAGAACAGATGGTAAATCATCCGCGACCTCCTTCCGTCTCGCTCGTGCCCAGGCCGCACAACAAGCCCTGGGCGTACACTTCCATGTGGCAGGAGCGCGAACCCTTCACCAGGGCCACGCCGCCGGAAATTTTGCGGGCGGCCAGGGCTTCCAGCACCTGCCGGGGCTCGCTGACGGCGGTGACGGCCACGGCCACGCCAGCGCCTCGCGCCACATCGGCCGCATGTGCGCCTTGGAAGAACACGGCCGCCGGGGCGATGGCCGGGAGCAGCGCGCCCAGCTTCTCGTGGGCCTCCGCCGCGCCGGAGCCAAGCTCGCGCATGTCGCCCAGCACCAGCACCAGGGGCTTGGCCCCAGCCATGAGCTTTGCGGCCTCGATGCTGCGGGTCATGGACAGGGGATTGGCGTTGTAGGAATCATCCACCACGCACCAGTGGCCGCGCATGGAGCAGCAGAAGCGCTGCTCCGGCAGTCCTGCGGCGGAAAGTCCGGCCGCGATGTCCTGGGCGCCGTGGCCCAGGGTGTGGCAGATGGCGGCCACGGCGGCGGCGTTCTCGGCAAAGTGCGCCCCGCAGGCGGGCAGCTCCGCCTCAACGCGCTGGCCGTCGATGACGAGTTCAAAACGTCCGCGTCCGCCTTCTGCGGCGGCGAGGAAGCGCGCGTAGTACCGGGCCGAGGCATCCCGCGAGGAGAAGCCCACCACGCCGGGGCAGATGGCTTTGGCCGCTGCCCACAGCTCGGGGTAGTCCATGCAGCACAGTGCGGTTCCGCCGGGTTTCACATGCTCCAGCAGGGAGGCCTTGGCCCGGGCCACGCCCTCCAGGCTGCCCAGCCCCTCCAGGTGCGCGGGGCCTATGTTCAGCACCAGGGCCACGTCCGGGGCGATGATGACGCCCAGCTCGGCCATGTCGCCGGGCTTGCTGATGCCCACTTCCATGATCCAGGCGCTCTCGCTGCCGTTTGCGGCCAGCATGGACAGGGGCAGCCCCACCTGATTGTTGAAATTCTTGTGGTTCTTTGAAACCTTGCCCGCCGCGCCCAGGATGTGCTCCAGGGTTTGGGCGGTGAGCTCCTTCACCGTGGTCTTGCCCGCGGTGCCGGTGACGGCGACCACGGTGGCGGCGGTGCGCTCGCGCCAGCAGCGGCCCAGCTGGCCCAGAGCCACGAGGGTATCAGGCACCACGATGACCGGGCACGTGACCTTGTCCAGCGGTCGGGAGGCCACGATGGCGGCCGCGCCCAGGCAGGAGACCTGCTCGGCGTAGTCGTGGGCGTCGTGGCGTTCGCCCTTCAGGCACACGAAGAGATCGCCCTGCTCCACGGCGCGGCTGTCGGTGCGCACGGCCATGACGCGGCGGTGGTTCTCCGTGCCCAATGGTTCCTTGCCGGTCAGGCAGAGGACGATGTCGCCCAGGGTCAGGTTCACGGCCTGCCTCCCTTGATCTGCCGCACGGCGCGGGAAACGGCCTCGACGTCGGAGAAGGGGTGCTTCACGTCGCCGATTTGCTGGTAGGTCTCGTGGCCCTTGCCCGCGATGAGCAGGGCGTCGCCGGGCTGCATGATCTCCACAGCCTTGCACAGGGCGGCGTAGCGGTCCGCGTCCTCGATGACGGTGACGCCGGCCGGGGCCTCGGACATGCCGGGGCGCACATCGGCCATGATGTCCAAGGGGTTCTCGTGGCGGGGGTTGTCGCTGGTGAGCACGGCCACGTCCGAGTACTGCACCACGGCCCGACCCATGAGCGGGCGCTTGGTGCGGTCGCGGTTGCCGCCGCAGCCGAACACGGTGATGACCCGCGAAAAGTCGAGGGCGCGCAGGGCGCGCAGCACGTTGATGAGCGCGTCCGGGGTGTGGGCGTAGTCCACGAAAATGTCCAGGTCGTGCTCGTTGGGCACGCGCTCCAGGCGGCCCGGCACGCCGGTGAAGGGGGCAAGCGCCTGCATGTCCGTGCCGGAGAGGCCGAGGCCCAGACCCACGGACTGCGCGGCCAGCAGGTTGGAGGCGTTGTGCGCGCCCACCAGGCCGGAGTCCAGGGTCCAGCTCTTGCCGTCGTAGTCCATGCGCAGGGTGATGCCCTTGCCGGTGCTCTTGAGGATGTTGCCGCGCAGCATGCGGTTGCCCGGAGAAACGGCTCCGCCGAGGCTGAAGCCTACGGCGTCCGGGTACTCCGTGAGCAGGTGCATGCCGTAGGGGTCGTCGGCGTTGGCGGCCTTGAACTTGTCCGGGCGCGGGTACGTGCCGAACAGCATCGTCTTGGCCTGGTAGTAGGCCTCGAAGTCGCCGTGGTAGTCCAGGTGGTCCTGGGTCAGGTTGGTCAGCACGGCGGCGTCGAAGGAGAGCCCGGCCACGCGCTTCTGGTCCAGGGCGTGGGAGCTGGTCTCCATCACAACGGTGTCGACACCGGACTCGGACATCTGTGCGAAAAGTTCGTGCAGGCGCCAGCAACCCGGGGTGGTCAGATTGGCGTCGATGTGCGCGCCCGGCCAACGGTAGGCCACGGTTCCCAGCACGCCCACGCTGCGCCCGGCGGCGGCCAGCAGACCCTCCACCAGGTAGCTCACCGTGGTTTTGCCGTTGGTGCCGGTGATGGCCACCACCTGCATGGCGTGTCTGCGGGTGTGGAAGTGGGCAGAGGCCAGCAGGCCCAGGGCATCGGCGGTGTCCAGCCCGGCCGGGGGCGCGCAGAGCTTGGCGGCGCAGCTGGGCAGGGGCGTGCCCTTGGGGGCGATGATCCAGGCGGCTCCGCGCTCGATGGCGGCGGCGATGAACGCGTCGGTTTTGTCCGCGGCGGCGGGCATGGCGACAAAAACCTCGCCAGGGAGCACCTCACGAGAGTCGGTGCGGACCATCAGTCCGCGGCCCACAAGGGCCTTCAGTTCGTTCCAGCGGGCTTGGCTCACCGCAGTTCCCTCTCACCCTGGCCCAGCCAGAGGATGAATGATTCGTCTCGTCCTGCTTCCTGCGCGTCCGGCCAGGGCTCGCCCGGGGTGGGGCGCTGCGCTGCCACCACCATGCCGCTGCCCTTGAGGGCGGGCACGATGCCGCGCTTGCCCAGCACTTCCAGGGCCCTGCGCACCGGCAGGCCCACCAGGCTGGGCACGGTGGGGCCAGCCACGGCCGTGGGCGCCTGGGTGGCCTTTTCCTTCATGGAAAATTCGTTGGACTCGGCCGTGGGCGCGCCTTTGGCCTCGGGCAGGCGACCGTAGTACGAGAGGGTCTTGATGGCGATGTCGCGCACGGCGGGCGCGCAAACGATGCCGCCGTAGGTGACGGGCGAGGGCTCGTCGACGGAGACAAGGATGATGTACTCGGGCTTGTCGCCGGGGATGAGCCCCACGAAGGAGGCCACGTTTGCCGTGCCGTAGCCGCCGGGGGCGGCCTTCTGCGCCGTGCCGGTCTTGCCGGCCATGGTGATGCCGGGAATGCGCGCCGCCTTGCCGGTGCCGTCTTCCTCCACCACCTCGCGCATCATGGAAAGCACGGTGTTCACCGTTTGCTCGCTGAACACGCGCTGGCCTTCCTGGGGCAGCTCGGGGGCGGGGTCGGCCACCAGGCGCAGGGGCTTGGTGACGCCCTTGTTGGCCAGCACCATGTAGGCCTTGGCAAGCTGCAGGCCCGTGACGCCGATACCCTGGCCGAAGGAGATGCTGGCGAGGTCGAACTCGCCCCATTCCTTGGCCTGGCGCAGCATGCCCGGGGACTCGCTGGGAATCTCCATGCCGGGGCGCTCGCCAAAGCCCAGCTTGCGCAGGGTGTTGTAATAGGGCTGCGCGCCCAGGGCCAGGCCGATCTTGGCCGTGCCGATGTTGCTGGAGTAGCGCAGCACGCGGTTGGCGCTGAGCCAGCGGTACGGGTGCGTGTCGCGGATGATCTTGCCGCGCAGGTTCCACTTGCCGCCTTCGCAGTCGATGACCTTGTTGGGGTCGATGACCTTGCCCTCCAGGGCGGCGGCGAAGACGAAGGGCTTCATGGTGGAGCCGGGCTCAAAGATGTCCAGGGCCGCGCGGTTGCGCCGGGCCGGGGCCTTGGACTCGTTGTAGGTGTTCGGGTTGAAGAACGGGTAGTGGGCCAGGGCCAGCACCTCGCCGCTGTCCACCTTGACCACGATGGCCATGCCGGAGCGGCCGTTGAACCTGGTCACGGCGTCGGCCAGGGCCAGCTCGGCGGCGTCCTGCACCACGGTGTCGATGGTCAGGCGCACGTCCATGCCATTGATGTTCATCTCGCGGCCCTGGGCGTCCAGGTACAGCCTGCGGCCGGAGGCATCGCGCTGGACCACGAACTGGGCCTGCCCGCCGGCCATGCGCTCCTCGAACAGGCTCTCGACCCCTTCCAGGCCCTTGCCGTCCACGCCGACAAACCCGAGAACCTGTCCGGCCTCGTGGCGGTTGGGATACATGCGGCGAAATTCGGTGGTGAGGTGCACCCCAGGCAGGTTGATCTTGGCGATCTCCTGGGCCTCGATGTCGCGGATCTGGCGCTTGATCCACACAAAGCCCTTCTTGCTCGTCAAGTCACGCCGGACGTTCTTGACCTGCAGGCCAAGAATATCGGCAAGGGCTTGGGCCGTCTTGCCCGCGTTGTCGACTTCAATGGGCGACACGTACACGGACTTGCTCTCCACGCTTGTGGCCAGGATGGCGCCGTTGCGCGCGTATATCCGGCCGCGCTCGCCAAGCTCGAACTCGGCGGCGAGGTTCTGCTTGCTGGCCATGCGCTCCAGCTTGGGGCCCTGGAACAGCTGGACGTAGCCCGCGCGCACCCACAGCGACACCCAGATGAGGGCGATGAAGATCACAACCCCGGCCAGCTTGAGCTTGCCGAAGTCGGTCTTGCTGCGTGTCGGGCCTTCCGCCCGGCTGCGATGAGTGCGCTTGATCATGGTCCATGTCCCTTGCCAACTACTGACCGGTGGTTTTGGTCTGTTCTTCGTCCTGGGCCTTGGCCTGCTCCTGAACCTTCTCTGGCGCCTGCCCTTGGGCGCCTTGAGGCTTGTACATCAGGCGCATCTGGCCGGGGCCCACGGGCTCCAGCCCGTACATGGAGGCAAGCCGCTTCAGCCGGTAGGGCGAAAGCAGGTTGTTGCGCTCCAGCTCCAGCTTGGAGGCCAGCGCCGTGCGGCTGGCCAGTTCCTTTTCCAGCTTGTTGATGTCGTAGGCCAGGTCCATGCGCTCGATGTTGAGCCACACCGACGAGAGCGCCAGCAGCAGGGTGCAGCCGATGACGCCGACAAAGCCCAG
>JAVBYL010000367.1 GCA_030824035.1 Humidesulfovibrio sp. | reverse complement strand
ACGCGCAGGCCGCGCAGGTCCGCCAGGCCGGTGATGTTCCGAAAGCTTTTTTGGGTGAACACCACCGTGGGCAGGTGGATGTACGGGTCGGTGAACAGCAGGTACTGCGCGCGCTCCGCCGTAAAGGCCATGGCCGGGGCCAGGTCGGCCTCGCGGTTCTTCAGCTTGTTCAACAGGCCCGGCCAGTCGCGCTCGGCCTGGATGTCGATGCTGACGCCAAGGCGCTCCTCAACCTCTTTGATGATGTCCGAGGCCAGGCCGGAGAGCTCGCCATTGCCGCCCAGGAACTCAAAGGGCGGGAACTTCCAGTCGTACACCAGGCGCAGCTGCTTGTGCCGCTCCAGGAAGGCCCGCTCCTCGGGGGTGAGCAGGTCATCGGCCAGGGCCGGGGCGCAGGGGCCCAAAAGGGCAAGGGTCACCAGGGCCACAAGCAGCAGCCAAAGGGCCGGGCGGCTGTAGGCCATCCTTTGCGACACGCCCATATGCCCTCCCCCGGATGCGGTGCCTGGAATGGAAATCATTACTCTATCCTATGCCCTGCAATCCAGCCGGGAGTCAAGGGCCGCGCGGGTGCTTCCCGTGTTGGAACCAGCGGTTGTGGAACGAAGAATGCGGAGCATGGCGCGGGAGGAGGCGACCTTGGCCTCCCCCCACGCCGTTTCACTGTGTCATCACTACTGTTGCGTCAGCGCTCGCCTTCGCGGACACAGGCTCAGCCGAAGGCGGCGTTTACTCAGCCGAAGGCCGCGTGGCCGGCGATGTCCCCCTGCGGAACCACCCCGGTGAACGGCAGGGCCAGGACATACTGGGATGGCACCCCTGGCCACGTCAACCCCTCCACGGCCCGGAAGCCGAAGCGCTGGTAGAAGGCGGGGTCGCCCACGAGGACGACGCCAGTGGCTCCCCCCTCGCGCAGCAGCCGGAGCGCCTGGCCCACCAGCGCGTTGCCGAGCCCTGTGCGCTGGTGCGCGGGCAGTATGCCCACCGGGCCGAGCAGATGCCAGTCTCCCGGCGTTGCCCCCATGCTTGCGGCGGAGAAGGCGATGTGGCCGACGATCTCCCCGGCCTCTTCCAACACCAGCGACAGGGTAAGGGCCCCTGCGGCGCGCAGCCGCTCCACTATGATGTGCTCCACCGGCTCCGCGCCGGGCTGGTGCATCGGGTGATCCTTGAAGGCGGCGTACTGGACCTTCGAGATGGCCTCGTTGTCCGTGTTCTTTTCTGTTCTGATGCGCATTGATCCACTCCCTGGCGGCAACCACAGCATCGGTGAGTATCAGTCCCGATCTGCGGCGCGCCCAATGTCTATGCTTCCGCTGCTCCGAGCTCGCCCGACAGCCGCGTGCTCGCCCAGAAGGCGCGGCGGGTGCGGAAACGTCCTTGCGGCTCACCGGTGGGGAATCAGCCCTGGCCACGGCTGGATAGCGGCGGCGCGGGCTGTTCCGGTGACATTATCACTATGACGGGGGGGGTTGCGGGCGGCGGGCGCAGCCAAAGAGCCTTCCCTGCTGCTGCAGGGGGGCGGAACCAGTGGAAGCCTGGTGGTGTGCCTATTCAGGATAGGCCGCGCAGCCGCAGCAGGGCGAGCCACGCGCAAAAGGCGGCTACTGGTCGGCGCCCTCGCCAACAACCAGCAGAACACGGTCCATTACGTTTTTACGCACAAAAACTCCTTTGCAAGTATTCGCGGACGAAGTCTCACGGGCGGCGCGGCCGTGTCAAGAACATCTCGTGGCCGCATACAGGGCACGCTATCCGTCCGCCTTGCGTTCCTTCTCTATAACCTGGATGCGCCGCCACTTGCCGCCGTGGTACCGCAGGCTGAAGGCCCCGGCCAGCACGGCGATGTACCCGGTGAGGCAGAGCCACGGGCCGTGGATGCCGCCAAAGCCCGTCTCCACCATCCACCAGGCGGGCAGGATGAGCACGCCGATGCTGGCCACCAGCATGCTGAGCATGACGAAGCGCGTATCGCCCGCGCCCTTGAGCGCGCCGAAGTACACGATGGTGACGCCGTCGATGAGGCTGTACAGCGCCACGTAGCGCAGCAGCACCACGCCCATGTCGCGGATGTCCGCAAAGGCCGGGTCGCCCGCCAGGGCCGCCATGCCGGGCGTGGTTTCAAACAGGGCCAGCAGCGGGCCGGGCAGCAGCACAAACACCAACCCCACCGCCCACATCCAGGCCAGGGAAAGGCGCAGGATGTTGTCCGTGGCGCGCTGGGCTATGTCTGGCCGGCCTTGGCCCTGGCTGCGCCCCACAAGAATGCTGGTGGCGATGGACAGGCCCACCACGGGCAGATACGTCAGCGAATTGATGGAAAAGGCGATGTTGGTGGCGGAGAGTTCCACCATGCCCAGCCGCCCCACCAAGAGCGAAAAGCCGGTGATGGCCAGGATGTCCAGGAAGAACTGCACCCCGGCGGGCAGGCCGATGCGCAACAGGCGCAGCAGCATCTCCGGCTCCAGGCGGGCGGCGGCGAAGTTGTGGCGGGCCCTGGCCTCCGGCGAGCGCAACATGAGCCAGACAAAGAGCAGGCAGTTGGTGGCGCTGCCCGCCACCGTGGCCATGGCCGCCCCGCGTATGCCCAGCTCCGGCGCGCCCCAGGCCCCGAAGATGAGCGCGTAGTCCAGCGGAACGTTCAGCGCCGCCCCGGCCAGGTTCACCAGCATCACGGGCACGGTTTGCCCCAGGCCGGAAAAGTACGAGGACAGCGTGGTGCTGAGGATCATGAACCCCGCGCCCAGGGTGAGGATGAAGAAATAGTCCCCCTCCAGCCCGCGCACCTGCTCCGGGTGGCCGGCCAGGGCGAAGAGCGGCCCGCCCAGGAAGGCCAGCCCCGCGAGGATGACGCCGGAGAACAGGCTGAACCACACGCCCTGCCACAGGGCCGGGCCCACGCGCTCCGGCCTGCAGGCCCCGGCGTATTGCGCCACCAGCACGCTGACGCAGGTGGCCACACCCAGGAAAAAGCTGAGGAACAGGAAGGACGCGATGCCCGAGGGCACGGCGGCGGCTATCTCGGCCACGCTGTGGCGGCCCAGGAAGATGCGGTCCGTGAACTGCATCAGCGTGACGCTGCCCATGCTGACCATGAGCGGCATGCCCACGGCCAGGGCCTCGCGGTAGCCGCCCGGGCCTTCCCAGCGGCTGGCCCGGACGGTTGCCGCTAGGTCCTGGCGGGAGGCACCCTCCCCACCGGGTGTCGTATTCATAGGAATCATCGCCTTTTTAAAGCACCTGCCCGGCCACAAAGCCGGAGGCCCAGGCCCAGTGCAGATTATACCCGCCCAGCTCGCCCGCCACGTCCAGGGCCTCGCCTATGGCGTACAGCCCCGGCAGCGCCCGGCACTCAAAGGTCTTGGGCGAAAACTGCGCGGTGTCCAGCCCGCCGCTCGCGGCCTCCGCCCGGGCCATGCCCGCCGTGCCGGAGGGCAGCACCCGCCAGGCGTGCACAGCCTCGGCCAGGGCCTCGATGTGCGCCTTGGAAAGCTCGGCGCTGCGCTTTTCCGAGGCGGCGATGACCTCCGGCGGCAAGCCCTTCAGCAGGGCCTCGGCCAGCCTGCGCGGCAACACGCTGGCCACCAGGGTGCGCGCCAGGGCCTTGCCGCGGGTGGGGTCGCGCAGCACCTGCCGCAGGTCCGCGCCGGGGGCCAGGTCGATGGTCAGGGCCTCGCCCCTGCGCCAGTGGGAGGAGATTTGCAGCGCCACAGGGCCGGAAAGGCCCTGGTGCGTAAACAGCAGGCCGTCGGTGTAGGCCTTGCCCAGGCAGGTCACCCTGGCCGTGACGCCCAGGCCGGTGAGCTCCCGGCACAGGCACAGGATGGGCCCGTTGAAGGTGAAGGGGGTGAGCGCGGGCCGGGAGGGCACATGCGCCAGCCCCAGGCTTCCGGCCAGCCGGGCCACCGCGTCCGTGCCGCCCAGGGCGGGCCAGGCCGGGCTGCCCAAGGCCAGCACCACGCGGGGGGCCACCAGGGGGCCGCCGTCGGTCTCCACGCGGAAGCCGCCCTGGCCGGTCGCCTCCGAGGGAATCACATTGGCGGCGATGCCAGTCACGTGGCGGTCGAGCAGAAAACGCGCCCCGGCCTTGCGGCAGGCGGCCTCCAGGGCATCGGCCAGCACGGTGGCGCCCTGGTCGCAGAACATGCGGCCCTGGTCCTCCTCGCTGGCGGTGAGCCCAAGGCTCGCCAGCACATCCAGAAAATTGCCGGAGGTGAAGCGCTGCAAGGCCTTGGCCGTAAAGCGCGGATTTGCCGAGAGGTAATGCCCGGGCGTGGCGTCCAGGTTGGTGCAGTTGCAGCGCCCGCCGCCGGAGGCGCGGAGCTTGCGCCCGGTGGTGTCCGAGGCATCGACCAGCACGACCTTGCGGCCCCGGCGCGCCGCCGTGAGCGCGCAGAAGAGGCCCGAGGCCCCGGCCCCGAGGATGAGCACGTCCGGGTTCGCCAAAACGGGGTCCTTGAACGAGGAGTGGTGCGGGCGGTCCGTTGCCTTCGCCATGTTCGCTTTCTTCGTGGGGTGCGTTTTCTTTGTGTCGTTCGTTTTCTGTATGTCGTTCGTCATAAGGCGGGTTGTAGGAGATGCCCCAGGGGAACACAAGGAAAACACCGGGGGGACATCAGGGAAGCGCATCAGGGAAAGACAGGCCCGGGGCGGCCCCGCGCCAAGGGCTAACCCCCTTCCCTTCCTCGCAGGTTTGTGCTAGGCGTTTTTTTGGAGCGCGGCTCCGAAAACTTCAAGAGGGGTGGGTCATGGACTTCTTCTTTTTCTTCGCTGGGTTGATCGGCACCGTTGCGGCTCTTCTCGTCATCAAAAAAACGAGCCCCAACCAGCACCACTAGGCCAGGGGCGCATGCCACAGGCCACCCGCGCCGCCGTTTCCCCGCCCTGTGCGGGCACGGCGCGGCGGTCTTCTTTTCGGCCCGCCTCGGCGGGCCTTTTTCGTTTGCGCCCCGCTAGGGCAAAAAGCCAAGCCTCCCGGCAAGAAACCACCGCCCCCAAAAAAACCGCACAAAGAACCACCACTCAAGGAACCACCCCATGCGCATCATCTCATGGAACGTGAACGGCTACCGCGCCGTGCTGCAAAAGGACTTCCTGGGCTGGCTGGCCTCCTGCGGGGCCGATGTGGTGATGCTGCAGGAAACCAAGGTTGAGCCGGAACAGCTGACCGAGGCCGAGCGCAACCCCGCCGGGTACACCGGGGTGTGGAACTGGTCCAAGGGCAAAAAAGGGTACTCCGGCACCGCCTGCCTGATGAAGACCCCGCCTCTGGCCCACGAGTTCGGCCTGGCCGACCCGGCCTACAAGGGCGAGGGCCGTGTGGTGCACCTGGAATACCCGGACTTCCACCTGTTCAACATCTACTTCCCCAATGGGCAGAAGGACGAGGACAGGCTGAACTACAAGCTGGGGTTTTACGACGCCTTCCTGAAGCAGGCCGAGGAACTGCGCACGGCAAAGCCCATCGTGGTGGGTGGAGACTTCAACACCGCGCACACGGCCATCGACCTGAAGAACGCCAAGGCCAACGAGAAGACCAGCGGCTTTTTGCCCATCGAGCGCGCCTGGATCGACACCTTCATCGCCCACGGCTACGTGGACACCTTCCGCCTGTTCCAGAAGGACCCTGGGCATTACTCGTGGTGGAGCTACCGCTTCCACGCGCGGGCCAAGAACGTGGGCTGGCGCATCGACTATTTCTTCGTTTCGGAGGAGCTGCGCGAGAGGGTGAAGGACGCCTGGATCGACCCCACCATCCAGGGCTCGGACCATTGCCCCGTGGGCGTGGAGATCGTTTAGACCATGAACGCGCGCGCCACGGTGAACACCTCGTCGTAGGAAAAGCCCTGGCGGATGGCCAGGCACATCTCCGTGGACATGTCCATCTTGCGCCGCGTGGCCGCCAGGGCCGCATCGCGTATCTGCGCCAGCTGCCGGGCCAGGAAATCCGGCTCAAAGCCGTCCGCGCAGAGCGAGAGCCCCTCGGCGAAATAGCCGCCCTTCAGGTGCGGGATATGCTCGTGCAGGGCCTGCCTGCCGCTGCGCCGGGCCATGATGGCGTAGAACAGGAGCTTCACCACCAGCCGGTCGTCCTTCATCTTGTGGTCCACGCCCAGCAGCGTGGGCAGGTCGGCGTCCTTCTGGCCCACGGTGTTCATCAGCCCGTAGGCCAGCTCGAAGGTGCGCTTCTCGTTGAAGGGAATCGGCCCGGCCAGGGCCGAAAAGCGGATGAGCGTCAGGCGCGGGTTTTCCGAGGCGGCAATGCCCACCAAAGTCAGGCGCATCATCTCGATCTTGCGGCGGAACTCCGAGAGCAGCACTCCGCGCTTGACGCGGGCCAGGCGGCGGGCCAGCTCCGGCTCCATGCCGGTGAGCGCGGTTTCCAGCAGGTGGCGGATGAACGGCTCGGCGGTGGACTCCGTTTCCTCGCTTAAAAAGCCGGGGTCCTTCTTGGCGTCCAGCAGCTTTTTGATGGACAGCCAATAGGCCGCCAGGCCTTCCACGGGCATTTCGAGGATGTCGAGTTCCTTGCCGGATTCCATGGCGGACGCGCCCTCGCTGCGGGTTTTGGGGGTTGACTCTGGCCCAAAAAAGACGGACCTTCCGGCCACGTGAGGCCCATGCTAGCGCACTTTTCTTCAGGAAACAAATGCGCCGCCCCCCGGCGCGCGGAGCAACACCCATGATCCAATACCCCGCCCTGGACCCCATCGCCCTCCAGATAGGCCCGCTGGCCGCCCGCTGGTACGGCATCATGTACGCCGTGGGCTTTTCCCTGGCCTGGCTGCTGGGTCGCCGCAGGGCCGCGCGCGCCGGCTCCGGCTGGAAGCCGGAGCAAGTGGACGACCTCATCACCTGGCTGGTGCTCGGCGTCATCCTGGGCGGCCGTATCGGCTACGTGCTGTTTTACGACCTTTCCTATTACCTGAACAACCCGGCGGACATGGCGGCAATCTGGCGCGGGGGCATGAGCTTCCACGGCGGCGTGGCCGGGGTCATCGCCGTGTGCTGGCTGTACGGGCGGCACATCGGCAAAAATCTGCTACAGGTGGGTGATTTCATCGGCCCGCTGGTGCCGCCGGGCCTGCTTTTCGGGCGCCTGGGCAACTTCATCAACGGCGAGCTCTGGGGCCGCGTCACCGATGCGCCCTGGGGCATGATATTCCCCACCGGCGGCCCGCTGCCGCGCCACCCCTCACAGCTGTACGAGTCCGCCCTGGAGGGCCTGGCGCTCTTCCTCATCCTTTGGGCCTACTCCGCCAAGCCGCGCCGCACGGGTGCCGTGGGCGGCCTGTTCCTGCTGGGGTACGGCGCGTTCCGCTTCTTTGTGGAGTTCTTCCGCCAGCCGGATGCGCAGCTGGGCTTCGTGGCCCTGGGCTGGATGAGCATGGGGCAGATTTTGTGCCTGCCCATGATCGCCCTGGGGCTGTTCTTGATGCTGCGGCCCG
>JAVBYL010000338.1 GCA_030824035.1 Humidesulfovibrio sp. | reverse complement strand
CGCGCCGCGGGCGACTCCATGCTCGGCGCGGGCATCCACGACGGCGACCTGCTCATCGTGGACCGGGCCGTGGAGGCGCAGTCGGGCAAGACCATCATCGCCGCCGTGCACGGCGAGCTTACGGTGAAGCGCCTGGAGCGCCGCGGTGACCGCATGCTGCTGGTTCCGGCCAACCCGGACTACCCGCACATCGACGTGACCGAGGGCCTCAACGGCGGCGAGGGCTTCGAGATCTGGGGCGTGGCCACCCACGTCATCCACAAGCTCTAGGCGGCAATCCGCGTGGCGCTCTTTGGTCTGGTGGACTGCAACAACTTCTATGCCTCCTGCGAGCGCCTGTTCCGCCCGGAGCTGAAGTCCCGGCCCGTGGTGGTGCTCTCCAACAACGACGGCTGCGTCATCGCCCGCTCCGCCGAGGCCAAAGCCCTGGGCATCCCCATGGCCGCGCCCGCCTACCAGTGGGAGCACGTGTTCCGCCAGCACCAGGTGGCCGTGTTCTCGTCCAACTACGCCCTCTATGGCGACCTCTCCTCCCGCGTCATGTCCATCCTGGCCGACATGGCCCCCCGCGTGGAGGTGTACTCCATCGACGAAGCCTTTCTGGACCTCACCGGCGTGGCCGACCCCGTGGCCCTGTGCCGCGAAATCCGCGCCCGCGTGACGCAGTGGACGGGCATTCCGGTGTCCATCGGCCTGGCGCGCACCAAAGCCCTGGCCAAGGCCGCCAACCGCCGCGCCAAAAAGAACCCTGCCCTGGGCGGGGTGTACGACCACACAGCTGAGGCCGACCCGGAGGCCCTGCTGGCGGACATGGAGGCGGGCGAGGTGTGGGGCATCGGCCCCCGGCACCAGAAGCGGCTGTGGGCGCGCGGCGTGCGCACGGCCCTGGATTTTGCCCGGCTCCCGCGCGACTGGGTCAAAAAGGAGATGAGCGTCGTGGGGCTGGCCACCCAGCTGGAGCTGCAGGGCATTTCCTGCGTGCATTTCGAGCGAGCCCCGGCCCCGCACCGGTCGCTGCTCTGCTCGCGGTCCTTCGCCACCCTGGTGGAGGACAAAGCCCAACTGCGCGAGGCGGTGTGCTCCTTTGCCACCCGCGTGGGCGAAAAACTGCGCCGGGAGAACGCCGAGGCCTCGGCCGTGCAGGTATTCGTTTCCACCCCGCGCCACCGCGACGTGCCGCAGCACAACGGTCAGGCCGTCATCACCCTGCCCGCGCCCACGGCCCACACGCCGGAGATCATCGAGGCGGCCCTGCGCGGCCTGGACCAGGCCTACGCCGAGGGCCACGGCTACCAGAAGGCTGGGGTGATGCTGCTGGGCCTAACGCCCGCCACGGGCCGCCAGAACTCCCTGCTCGACCTGCCGCCGGAGGAGCGCCAGCGCCAGCGCACGCTCATGGCCGCCCTGGACGGCGTGAACCGCCGCTTTGGCCGGGGAGCCCTGCGCTTCGCCCTGGCCAGCGCGCCGGACAGGCCCTGGCACATGCGCCAAATGCGGCGCTCCCCGCGCTATACCACGAGCTGGGCGGACCTGCTGAAGGTGAGGTAGGACGAGGGCTTACTGGGGGCGAAATCACCCGCTGGCGGGTTTTCCACAGGATGTTCGTAACGAGGAGAAGGCGGGCGGGAGCAGGGCTATTGCAAGGATGTCAGCGCCGGAGGCCATGGCTCTCCACCGTGACGTTCACCGCGCGCAGGCCCAGGCCCTCCTCGGCGTAGTCGAAGAGCACGGCCTCGCCGGGGGCAAGGGTCTGGAAGCCATCGCGCTGGATTTCGGCGTAGTGCACAAACACATCGCGCCCCTGGCCGTCGCGCAGGAAGCCGAAGCCCTTGCGTTCGTTGAAGTAGCTGACCTCGCCACGCTGCCGGCTCTCGCCACGAGTCTTGTCCATGCGCCGCTCCCCAAAGGCTGTGCGGCGGGCAAACCCCGCCAAGCGCCAGCATAGCGCAGATACGCGGGCGCTGGCAATGCCCGCGTGGTCCAGGCGGCGCAACGCGAAAAAGCCCGCCCCCGACATCGGGGGGGCGGGCCTTGGACAGCGCGCGAAAGGTCCGGGAATGCTTAGCGCAGGCGGAAGGTGATGCGGCCGCGCGTCAGGTCGTAGGGGGAGAGCTCCACCTTGACCTTGTCGCCGGGCAGGATGCGGATGTAGTGCTTGCGCATCTTGCCGGAGATGTGGCCCAGAATGCTGTGGCCGTTTTGCAGTTCCACACGGAACATGGCGTTGGGCAGGGCTTCCTGAATGACGCCCTCGACCTCAATGGCTTCTTCTTTCGACATGTAGTCTCCTGATTTACGCCAGCCTCGCGGGGCGGCCACAGGCCGCACGCAAAGACTGACTCCTGAAAGGTGGCGCACATTACGCCGCTTCGCAAGAATTGGCAAGCCCTGTCGTTATGCGCACGGCGCGGCGCGCCAGGCCTGCCCGGCCAGTAGGTGCAAGGCCGCCCGGCGCGCTTTACACAGAGGCGAAATCCCAGTACCCATCCCTGCCTGACCACCCCAGCAAACTGGGGGCAACCATGTGCAAGGAGGCCGCCCGTGCCCATACTTTCCGCAAGCCTGGGGCTCACCCGCTACCGCGTGGTGGAAGAGATCCCCTCCTCCCTCTGGGCCGAGGTTCCCAAACGCCTGCAGGACAATGTCTTCAAGGACATCGACGGCACCCTCGACGAGCGGTCCTTCGGCTGGTGCAACAGCGACAACATGCTCGACCTGGACTGGCACGACTCCCCGCCGGAGAAGGGCCACTACCTCACCTTCGCCCTGCGGCTGGACACCCGGCGCATTCCCCCGGCGGTGTTCAAAAAGCACTGCATGATAGCCCTGGCCGATGAGCTGCAGAAGGCCAAGGCCGAGGGCAAGGCGTTCATCCCCAAGGACCGCCGCCGCGAAATACGCGAGCAGGTGATGCTGCGCCTGCGCGCCCGCAGCCTGCCCGTGCCCGCCGTGTTCGACGCGGTGTGGAACACCATGACCGGCCGAGTCATCTTCTTCTCCACCAACTCCAAGGCCAAAACGCTGTTCGAGGACCACTTCCAGCTCAGCTTCGGCCTCACGCTGGAGCCGCTGACCCCCTTCTTCCTGGCGCTGGACATGCTGGGCGGGGAGTCCGCCGTGCCGCGCCTGGAGAACATCGACCCCACATCCTTCGTCTAACGGGAGCCGCATCATGGATCTTGCCCTTGCAGAACGCGAGAACACCATCCTGGGCCAGGACTTCCTGACCTGGCTCTGGCACGTCACCGAGGCGCGCGGCGGAGTCTTCACCGACCGCGACGGCCGCGAGTTCCACCTGCGCCTGGAAGAGCGCCTGAGCGTCCAGGGCGGCGATGGCGAAGGCCTGGAGTCGGCCAGTGTGAAGAGCCCCAGCGGCGAGCTCACCGAGGCGCGCAGCGGCCTGCGCTCCGGCAAAAAGGTCAACCGCGCCCAGCTGCGCTTCGAGCGCGACCCAGAGGCCTGGCAGGTGACGCTGAAGGACTCCGACTTCGCCCTCTCCGGCCTCAAGACGCCCAAGATCGAAAAGCCGGAGAGCGACGACGAGGACCCGGACGCCCGGGTGCTGGAGAAGATCTTCCTCATCGAGCAGTGCCTGGAGCTGCTGGACGGCGTGTATGCGGAATTCCTGGCCGTGCGCCTCAGCTCCAAGTGGGCCGAGGAAGCGCAAACCGTGCGTGTTTGGATAAACAAGGGCTAGCCATGAGCACACCGACGGACACCATCACCCCGAGCATCCCGGTCATCATCGCCTACGGCGACAGCCTTGTGGAGGGTTGGGGCCTGCCCGATCGCGAGGCCCTGCCCGCCCAGCTGGAGGCCGCACTCCTGCGCGCCGGGAAGACCGTGCGCGTGCTGAACTTCGGCGCCGCGGGCGAGACGGCCCCAGAGGGCCTGGAGCGCCTGCCCAAGGTGCTGGAGGCCAAGCCCGTGGCCGTTATTCTGGAGTTCGGCGCCAACGACTGCTACCAGGGCATCCCCGTGGAGGAGACCGAGGCGGCGCTTGCGGCCATGGCCACCGGCCTCATTGAGGCGGGCGTGAAGGTGCTGGTGGCGGGCTGGCGCACCGAGGAGGACCTGTTCTCCCGCTATGCCGACGACCCGGACCTCGTGGGCATGCTGCCCATAGCCCCGCCGCTGTACAACGCGGAGTACGTGCGGCGCTTCAACCAGCTGCACCCGGAGCTGGCCCAGCGGCTGAACCTGCCGCTCATCCCGCACATTCTGGACCCCATTGGCGAGGACGCCCGCTATTACCAGGCGGACGCCGTGCATCCCAACGCCGCGGGCTCCATCATCCTGGCCGACAGCCTTGTGCCGTGGCTGCTGCCCATGCTGGAAGGCGCTTAGCCCAGCCGCTTCCAGAAGGTCAGCTCCGGCGCGCCCGCAAGCCTGGGGCCAACAACGGCGCGGAAGGCCGCCAAATGGGCGGAGGCGCTGTGCGCATCAAAGGCGGCCTGGTCCTGCCAGCGCTCGTAAAACACCACCCGGCGCGCGTCCTCCGCGTGCACATGGGCGGCGTAGTCCACGCAGCCGGGCTCCTGCCGCGTGGCGGCCATCACCGCGTCCAGGGCCGCAAGCACCTCCGCGTCCACGGGCTGGGCAAAGGTCAGGGCGGCCAGGAGGGTCAAGGCCTCCGGGGTCTCTGCTGTCTTCTGCTGTGCCATATTCGTCTGTGTCATATTGGGAGCTCCGGGGTTTGAGTCGCAAGCCACGGCGCGCACCCTAGAAGCCGGGCCGCGGCCTGTCAACGTACAGGGCTGATAGTGTACAGGGCTGATAGTGCACAGGCGTGAGCGCACTTGAGCGTTAGCGCGCGCGGAGCAGGCCGGACAAAGCGCCTCGCCCTTGCTTTTTCCCCGCGCATTGCCTACCTCATGTTCATGGACTGGCGCGACGCACTGCTCATCACCTACAGCTCGAACCTTTCCCTCAAGGTCTGCGCCTATCTGCTCACCCTTTCCCTGGTCACGCTCTTTTCCGGCCACCTGCTGGGCCTGCTGTACCTCTTTGTGCCCATGGCCGTGGATGCCTACGGCGCATGGATCATCAAGGAGAACCTGCCCGCCTTCCGCGAGGATGTGCTGGACAACCTCGAGGCCGACTGCCTGCGCGCCTGCGGCATCGACAAGTCCAAGCCGCACTTCCCCTTCCACGAAACCGGCGGCGCCATCAGCCACTGGCTGCTGAACGACCAGAAGAACCTCATCACCTTCAGCATGATGGCCCCCAAGCGCGACTTCGTGGTCATCGCCAAGCGCACGGGGCACATCTTCCCCCTCAAAAGCTATCTGAAGGTGGCGTACAACACCCAGGACGCGGGCACCCGCGACATCTACTACAGCGACATCAACGCCGTGGACCTTGCGGGCAACGTGCTGACCATGCGGCTCAGCTCCGGCGCGGACGAGAACTACTCCGGCATGGGCCCCAAGGCAGCCGAGGCCGCCGACCTGCTGCGCGGTCGCCTGCGCGAGTACAAATCGCGCCACCAGGTCCAGCCGGACTAGAGGGCGCAGCAGCGCGCCTGCCGGACTAGTCGCCGCCGCGCCCGCCGGACAAATCGCCGCTGCGCGCCCGCCGCGATACTCCGCCCCCCTTGCCGGGATTCCATCTCGCTGATATGCATTGCATTGGCCTGCCTTGAACAGGCCGCACGCACCAGCCCGCGGAGTCCCCTTGAGGCAACTGCTCGCCACCTTGCTGCGCAGAACCGAACCCCTCGGGATCGTGGAGATGCTCCGGCTCTACAGCATCATGCTGTTGCTCTTGCCCTTCGCCTCCCTGGCCCTGTTTTTTCTTGCCGGCGGCACGGACTACTTCAAGGGACACCTGGAGCTGCTGCTTTTGGCCAGCGTCGGGCTGCCCGCGCTCGTCTCCGCCCCCATCGGCCACGCCCTGGCCCGCTCCATTAGCGCCCACCTGCGCATGCTGGTCAGCGGGGCCGAGCGCCTGCAACAGGGCGACTACGGCCACACCATCGACGAAGAGCAGTTCCGCACCTCCCCCACGGAGATGATCCAGCTGATGCGGGCCTTCAACAGCATGTCGCAAACCGTGCGCTCCAACGTGGAAACCATCGAGGCCACCTCGCGCACGGACCAGCTCACCGGCATGTGCAACCGCAGGCACCTGCTGGCCGAGGGCTACCGCATGCTGGGCGTGGCCATACGGGCCAATTCGCCCTGCGCCTGCCTCATGCTCGACATCGACCACTTCAAGAACGTCAACGACACCTACGGCCACCCCGTGGGCGACCAGGTGCTCGTCCACGTGGCCGGGGTCATCGCGGCCAACACCCGCGCCTCGGACCTGGCCGCGCGCTTCGGCGGGGAGGAATTCGTGGTGCTGGCGGCGGGCGCCTCGCTCAACGAGGCCGTCATCCTGGCCGAGCGCATCCGCACGGCCATCGCCGGTTCGTCCCTCTCCGTCGGCCCGGCCCGCATCACCGTCACGGTCAGCATCGGCGTGGCCGAGTACGACATGGAGCCGGACTTCGGCTCCAACGTGCTGGAGGACATGATCGAAAAGGCCGACAAGGCCCTGTACCGCGCCAAGCAAAGTGGCCGCAACCGTGTGGAAACATGGCCCTTCAGCCAAGAGCCGGACCACACCCCCTAGCTTTTCGGCACCCCTTTCTTGAACTTGCTCCGCAATTGGCCTAAGGTCCGCCAGTTCGGGGCGGGCATGCCGCCCATTTTGGTCCGAAATACCAGCGCCCCGCGCCCTTAGTCATATCAGGAGCCCCCATGCGCTACGAACTCCGCCTCATGGACACCCTCTCCGGCGTTGGCTGCTTTGCCGCCCACCCCGGCCCCAACCTCGCCTTTTCCGAAATGCTGGAGCACCTGCGCGCCCACCCGCTGGACGACTTCATGCACCAGCACATGCTGTTCAAGCTGGGCGAGCACCGCACCAGGAAGTTCGAAAAACTCATCGACGAGGTGCAGCAGGACGGCACATGCACCGACCCGGTGCTGGCGGCCCTGCTGGTGGAGGCCTGCCTGGGCCACGAGCGCTACGCCCACCTGCTGCCGCGCCTGGCCGGGCTTGATCTGGCCGAAATTTCCCGCCACACGCCCGCGGTGCACATCCGCTCCTACCTGCTGGCCGACCAGCCCCTGCACAACGCCTGGACCATGCGCATGCAGATGAACATCGTGGCCCACGAGCCGCTGGCCGCGCCCGCCGAAATCGGCCTGGACGCGCCCTACGCCAAGGAGGCCCTGCCCGGTGCGCCCAAGCTGACGGCCAAGGAAGCGCGCCAGCGCCTGGCCGCCGCCCTGCCGCCGGCCAAGCCGCGCCGCCCAGCAGCGGAAACCATCGCCCACGCCCTGGAAAAGCTGGAGGAGAAGAACGTTTTCGTGGGCAAGGAGATGGCGCACAAGGCCTCCCTCAGCCCCATCGCCCTCCTGCGCATGTGGCTGGTGGACATCAGCGTGACGAGCGGGAACCTGCACTACAGCCTCAAGGGC
>JAVBYL010000360.1 GCA_030824035.1 Humidesulfovibrio sp. | reverse complement strand
GCCTTCATGCCCTGGCCCACGCTGCTGCCCCTGGCGGCGGAGCTGCTGGCCCCGTCCGGGCGGCTCATCATCCTGGCCAACGAGAAGCCGCCAGAAAAGCCGAGGGAGCTGCCGGGCTTCCGCCTGCTGGACACGCGCGCCTACCCCTCGGGCGGGCGCGAGCGCTACTTCTGGCTGCTCTCCCCAGAGGGCGACCCAGCGCCAGTAAGCGCATTGAGGTAGCCGCCCTTGAAGATGAGCCTGGTGGCCAGCTCATCGGCCTGGTCCGCCAGGTCCATCAGCTTTTCCAGATACTCCAAAATCATCTGGCGGCGCTCTTCGTCCCCGTGTTCAAAGTCGAAGGCCAGGTCGCCGGAGGCGAAGTATTCCGAGAGCTTGTCCAGGTAGGTGGGGTCGAGCATGGGGTATTTTCTCCGTGCATGATCGTGTCGTGATGATCCGGCAATCACACCGCAGTCCGCTCGCGCGGCTGGCGGTTAGTCGTGGTGGTACGGCAGGCCCTTGTTGATGCTGGCGGCGCGGTACAGCTGCTCCAGGAGCACCACGCGGGCCAGCTCGTGCGGCAGGGTGATGCGCCCCAGGGAAAACAGCGCCCCGCTGGCCTTGGCCCGCTCGCGCACCTCGTCCGAAAGTCCATACGCCCCGCCCACCAGGAAGCAAGGCTGCCGCGCGGCGTCGAGCCAGCCCTTGATGCGCGCGGCCAGCTCGCGGCTGGACCACATCTCGCCGCGCTCGTCCAGAGCCACCACGACACAGGCCGGGCCGAGCTTGTCCAGGGCGGCCAGGATGTCCCGGCCCTCGCGCTGGTTCTTCTCGCGCGGGGGCAGCGCGCTGGAGGCGTCCTTCACCAGAAGCGTGTCGCAGTGCATCAGCCGGGAAAGCTTGTGGATGTAGACGGCGGAGGCCTCGCGCAGGGCGGCCTCGCGGCATTTGCCCACAAACAGGCAGTGGACGCCCGCCGCCACGGCCCTTACGCCCCGCCCAGGGCGGCGGTGAGCCTGCCGCCGGACAATTCAAGGCGCACGTAGCCCCCCTCGGAAAGCAGGCCGGGGTTCAGCAGGTGGGTGCGGCCAAGGTGGTCCTCGCCGCGCGCCTCGTGAATGTGCCCGCAGACGAAGACCTCGGGTTCCGCCTCCAGGATGAACTCCCGCACGGCCGCGCTGCCCACGTGCGCGCCGCTGGCCAGCGCGTCCAGCCGGGTGTTCAGGGGCGGGGTGTGGATGACGGCCACGAGCTTGCCGCCAGGCCCGTCCTGGGCCAGCAGGGCGCGGGCCTTGGCATGGGTTTCGCGGATCCATTCACGCAGTTCCGCCTCGCTGGTTTCCGCCGGGGTGTCGAAGGGAGTGGGGGTGGACCAGCCCACGCCCATGAGGGCCAGGCCGGGCGCAAGCAGCCGCACCTCGCGGTGGAGGTTCATGCCGCGCGCCGCCAGCACGTCCGTCAGGGAGGGGTGGTCCATGTTGCCCACCTGGGCCAACACATGTGGATTGGCGGCCTGCGCGGCCCGCAGCACGCCCTCGGCCTGGGCCGAACCTCCCCGGTTGGTCAGGTCCCCGCCAAGGATGAGCGCCTCGGCCGCGCCGATGCCGGGAATGCCCCGCAGCGCGCCTATGCTCTCATGGATGTCGCCCACGATGATCCAGTACATCCCTCTCCTCCGATCTTTCCGTCAACTTGGGTCAGCTTGGCCAGATCGAGCCCGCTTGGGCCTGCGCCTATCGGGTCCGCTCGCCTCGCGTACTCTCCCACCAATACAGGAGGAATTTTCCCTCTTCCCAACGATGCGGGCATAGCATACACAAGGTCGCTACGCAAAGGGCGCGGGGACGCCCGATTCCACGTTCTTGAGGGGGTTGGGGGAATGACGGAAGCAAGCCTGGAAAAAGACAAGCTTCGCAAGCAGTTGGTGGAGCAGCGCATGGCGCTTTCCCCGCTGGAGGTGCAACGCGCCAGCCTGGCCGTGGCCGAGCGCATCCGCGCGCTGCCGGAATGGAAGAACGCCTGGGCCGTGCTGCTGTACTGGCCCATCAAAAACGAGATAGACACCCGGCCCCTGCTCCAGGAGCTGTGGGAACGCGGGGCCGTGGCCCTGCTGCCGCGCTGCCGTCCGGAACAGCCCGGGTTCATGGACCTGTGCGCCTGCTCCTGCGAAGACGACCTGGTGGAGGGTTCCTTCAGCATCATGGAGCCCGCGCCCTGCTGCCCCACCAGCGAGGAGAGCGGCGATGTCTTCGTGCCGGACCTGGTGCTGGTGCCCGCAGTGGCCTTCGATGCCCACGGCTACCGCCTGGGCTTTGGCGGCGGCTACTACGACCGCCTGCTGGCCCGGCCCGAGATGGACGACACCATGACCATCGGCCTGTGCTACGATTTCCAGCGGCTGGCCAGCCTGCCCACCAACGCCTGGGACGAGCCCGTGCAGGCTGTGTGCACCGAGACCGAGCTCAAATGGTTCCGCCGCTAGAACTGCTCCCCTTCGATCTGCCCGGCCTTGACCCCGGCGTGCGCGTTCGCTGCGTGTTCACCACCCGGCGCGGCGGGGCCAGCGCGGGGCCCTACCAGGGCGCGAACCTTTCCTTTGATGTGGGCGACGACCCGGCCGGTGTGGCGGCCAACCGCGACTCCCTGGCCGCGCAAACCGGCCTGGCCGCCTTTGCGGAGCTCAGGCAGGTGCACGGCGATGCCCTGGTGCTGGACGCCGAGGCCACGCCCTTGGCGGAGTTCCGCGCCCGCGCCGCCACCCTGGTGGCCGATGCGCTCTCCACCACTCGGCCCGGCCTCGGCCTGTGCATCAAAACGGCGGACTGCCAGCCCATCGTCCTGGCCCATAAGGGTGGGCGGTTCCTCGCCGCCCTGCACGCGGGCTGGCGCGGCAATGTGCTGAACCTGCCCGGCAGCGCCGTGGCGCGCCTGTGCGCCCACCACGCCGCCGACCCGGCGGAGCTCATCGCCGTGCGCGGCCCCAGCCTTGGCCCGCAGGCGGCCCAGTTCACCCGCTTCGAGGCGGAGTTCGGCCCCGCCTTTCGCCCCTTCCACAACGCCGAGGCGCAAACCGTGGACCTCTGGGCGCTTACCCGGCACCAATTGCGGGAGGCGGGCCTGCGCGCAGAGAACATCCACGGGCTGGACCTGTGCACCCGGACGCGGCAGGAGCAATTCTTTTCCTACCGCGCCGCCCTGCCGCCAGAGCGGCGCATGGGACGGCAAATGTCCCTGGCCTGGATCGAATAAATTTCGCTAACCACCCTTCCCAACGAGTATTTCCCATGCTATCGGTAGGCCAATACCCCCCGGAGGCCCCCCCATGCTCGAAGGAATCTTCCACGTCCGTTTCCAATCCAGCCTCGCCACCGTCGGCGAGGGCTACACTGTTTTTGATGCCTGCGGCATCCACGGCGCCAACGAGACGCACCTGTTCCGGGGCACCCAGTGCAGCCAGAACGGAGCCCTCGTGCTGGACATGGAGATCACCCACCTCTGCGGCGAGAAGTACCCCTCCTTCGGCCCGCTGGACAGGGTCCACCTGGACCTGACCATCAGCGAAATAACGCAGGAGGGCTTCCGCGCCCTGGGCTGCGTGCGCGAGCAGCCCGCCTACAAGCTGCACATTCTTGGTCGGCGGCTTGGCGAGCTGGTGAAACGGGAAGACGGGGAGACGTGCGGAAACGGCTAGGCTGCGACGGCTAAGCGGCGCGGGGGGAGGCGGGGCTAGTTCCTGCCGGCGTAGCGCTCAATCTGCGCCTTGTACCGCACCACGCCATCGGCAATGCCGCGCGCCATGGTGCGCAGGTAGTAGTCGTTCTTGAGGCGGCCAGCCTCCACCTTGTTGGTGATGTAGCCTATCTCCACCAGCACCGAGGGCATCTTCGCCCCCATCAGCACATAGAACGGGGCCTCGCGGTTGCCGTGGTCGTTCACCGTGAACTTGCCCTCGCGCAGCGTGGTGAGGCCGCTCTTTTGTACGCCGCGCGCCAGGTCCAGGCTCTCCTTGATCTTGGAGTTGAGCATCAGGTCCGTCAAAATCATCTGCAGATCGCTGATGCTCTTGTCGGACACGGCGTTTTCGCGCGCGGCCACGCGCACGGCGTCGGGCGTTCTGGCCAGGTTCAGGCTGTAGGTCTCCAGGCCGCTCATGGAGGGGTCGGTGTGGGCGTTGCAATGCAGGGAGATGAACAGGTCAACCTTGCGTACGTTGGCCCGGGCGGTGCGCTCCTCCAGGGGCAAAAACACGTCCGTGGTGCGCGTGTACACCACGTTGAAGCCCTCGGCCTTGAGCACCTTGCCCAGAATAAGCGCCATGCGCAGGTTCACGTCCTTCTCCATCAGGCCGTGGCCCTGGGCGCCGGGGTCCTTTCCGCCGTGCCCGGCGTCGATCATGATGGTGCGCACAGTGAGGCCCAGCTGCTCGATGAGGTCCGTGGCCATGCGTTTGCGGCTGCCCTTGGGCGCGCTGATGCCGCCCTTCACCACAGACTTGGGCGCGGGCGGATCAGGCTCCTCGGGCATGTCGTAGGCGGCGCTGGGCGGCGCGGCCTTGCCAGGGCCCTTGGCGGCGCTTTTGGGCGTGTCCGCTGCGTACACGTCCACCACCAAGCGGAAGGGGTTCTCCAGGGCGAAGACCTTGTAGTCGTGCATCTCCTTGAAGTCCAAAACAATGCGCGCCGTATCGGCATCGTACTGCCTGGTTCGCAGGGTGTTCAGGATGCCGCCGGAAACGCGCACCTCGCCGGGGATGGAGCGGGCCACCTGGGTGTGCATGAGGTCGATGTACAGCAGGGCGGGCTTGTTGTCCTTGCCGCCGCTGGCCGAGGGGCTGGACACGGGTGAGCCGTGGGAATCCAGCAGCTGGTATTTGAAGCGCACGGGCATGTCCACGTCCAGCACCACGCGGGTGTAGTCGCTGCCGGTTTTGTAGCGCGACTCCACCAGGGTGGCCATGCCGGACCCGCGCGGCTTCTGGCTCTGGCTCGGCGGCGGAGGCAGGTTGGCCGGTGCGGGCAGGGCGGCAGCGCCCTTGGCTTCTGCCTTGGACTCGGCTCTTGCATCAGCCTTTGCATCAGCCTTTGCATCGGCCTTTGCATCGCGCTTCATGCCAGCCTTGGCGGCCTTCTGGGCCTGGGCGGCCAGGCCGCGGGCCGTGGGGGCCAGCCGGTGCGCCGGGTGGTTCTTCAACACGGCCGTAAAGTCGGCCTGGGCTCCGTCGGCATCGCGCAGCGCGCGCAGGCGGATAGTCCCGCGTTTCACCAAAGCGTCCGCCACCAGGGCATACTTGGGGAAGCGCTCCAGGTACTGCCCGAAGGTTTCCTCGCTCTTCAGCCACTCCGCGCGGGAGCCGCTGCGCCTGGCCAGTTCCTCCTGCACGCGGGCAAGAAAGAACGTGGCCTTGGCGCCCTGCGGGCCGTCCGGTTTGGCGGCGCGGGCGGCCTCCAGGTCGTCCTCCAGCTTTTTCAACGTGGCGGGCGTGGCGGACTTGCGCGCCAGCTGCACCTGGAAGCGTTGCACCGGCTCGTCCGCCGGGGTGGGGTCGGTTTTGGCGGTGGGCTTTGCCGGGGCTTTCACGGCGGTGGCGGCGGGCTTGGCCGCAAGGTCGCCCGGCAGGGCACAAAGGCTCAGCAGCAGCGCCAGGGCACAGAAAAGGAGCGCACCCGCGGAAGGCTTCCGCATGGCGCGCCCGCAGGCCGGGGAGGGGGTATCCGTGGGCATCGCATATTCCATCGCACCCGCATCTTTGCCGAGAACGACCAAAAAGTCCAGGGCGCACCCCGCCAGGCCCTGCGGATGTAACCCTCCCGACGCAGACGCCCCTGCGCACACACTCGGCACACACCCGGCGCAGGACCTTGACCCGGCGCGGTCCTCCGGCTAACCACCCGCCCATGCGCATCCCCGAACTCCTCCTGCCCGTTGGCGACCGCGAAGCCCTGACCACCGCCCTGCTGTACGGGGCCGACGCCGTTTACCTGGGGGCCGACGGCCCCAACCTGCGCGCCCGCGCCGCCGGGTTCGCCGGGGAGGGGCTGGGGCTGGCCGTGGCCGAGGCCCACGCCACCGGAGCCAAGGTGTACGTGTGCATCAACGCCACCCCGCGCCAGCAGGATCTGCCCCTTGTGGAGCAGGGCATCGAGCAGGCGGCCCAGGCCGGTGCGGACGGGCTCATCGTGGCCGATCCGGGCGTGTTCCGCCTGGCGCGCAGGCTGGCCCCGCGGCTGCCCATCCACGTGAGCACCCAGGCCAACACCCGCAACGCCGAGGCTTGCGCGCTCTGGCGCGACCTGGGCGCCACCCGCGCCAACCTGGCCAGGGAGTGCGCCGCGCGGGAGGTGGCCAGCCTGTGCGCCGCCCGCGACCGCGACCTGCCGGGGTTTGAGCTGGAAGTCTTCGCCCACGGGGCGCAATGCATGGCCTTCTCCGGCCGGTGCCAGCTTTCCGTGCACATGACCGACCGCGCAGTGAACCAGCCGGGACGCACGGCCTGCATGGGCGCCTGCGCCCACCCCTGCCGCTACGAATACCGCCTGCGCAGCGTGGTGCAGGAGCGCAAGCGCGAGGGCGCGGACGCCTGGGAGGTTGTGGAGCAGTGGACCGAGGAGCAGCCAGGGGCCGCCGATGCCTCTGTCGCCAACGGCAACGCTCCCGGCTGCGAGCCCTGGACGCAATATTTCGCCCCGCAGGACCTCTGCCTCATCTGGCAGGCCCGCTGGCTGGCCCGGCTGGGCGTGGATTCCCTCAAAATCGAGGGCCGCACGCGCAGCTCGGCCTACCTGGCCGTGGTGGGAGACGCCTGGCGCCACGCCCTGGACGGCATCGCCGCCGGAACCTTCCAGCCGCGCACGGCGCTGGCCGAGCTGCGCCACGCCGCCTCCCGACCGCTCACCCAGGGACTTTTTGGGGCCAACCCGCGCCGCACCATCCCAGGGCTCGACATGGCCCCGCCCCGGCCCATGCCGCTGGTGCGCCTGCTGGCCCCAAACGAAGATGGCTGGGATGTGGAGATAAAAGGCACCTTCGACCCCAACCGAGCGGAGGGGCTGACCTTGCTGCTGCCCGGCCTGCGCCGCCCGGTGCTGCCCCCCGCAAGCTACCGCCTGGAACGCGAGGGCATGCGCATGTACGCCGCGCACCCCGGCATGCGCGCCCTGCTGCGGCTCGACTCGCCCCTGGCGGCGGAGCTGCGGCCCGGCTTGTTCATGCGGTAGGAGCCGTGCGCGCGGCGGCGGCATGTTCCCCACCCTCGCCCCCCTTGGCAACGGGCCACAAGTTGGTATAGGGTCGAGGCAAAATGGAGGATTTTATGGCTGGCACTGTCGCGATTAATGAAGACGAATGCATCGGCTGTGAAACCTGCTGCGAGCTGTGTCCTGGCGTGTTCCAGTTCGACGCCGACTCCGGCAAGGCCAAGGTGGTGAACCCCACCGGCGCCAGCGCTGACGACATCCAGGCGGCCATCGACGCCTGCCCGGCTTCCTGCATCGCCTGGGAGTAGCTCCCGGAACGAAAGTAAGCGCGGA
>JAVBYL010000089.1 GCA_030824035.1 Humidesulfovibrio sp. | reverse complement strand
CGGCTTGAACAAAGCGCGGTTCTGCGGCATGGTGCCCGCAGGGGCACAGAAAAAGCCATTTGGCCCCGCGCAGGCCAGAGCTAGCGCATTTCGCCGCAGCCCACAAGGCTGCTGGCCCATCGGCTCGCCGCGCCAACCAGACGTCCACTTTGAGGAGACAGCCCGCATGCCCGCAGCCAAGCACACGTCCAAGCCCGCGCCAGGCCGCTTTATCCCCAGCCTCAGCGCCGATGAGATAGCGAAAATTCAGCTCGACGGCCTCAAGTGGACCGTGAACCACGCCTACCACGGCACCCCGTTTTACCGCTTGCGGTTGAACGAGGCGGGCATCGCCCCCGGCGACATCAAGGACTTGTCCGACCTGGCGAAGCTGCCCTTCACCACGGCCTACGACCTGCAGGACGGCTACCCCCTGCCGCTTTTGTCCGTGCCGGAAGAGCGGGTGGTGCGCATCCACGGCTCCAGCGGCACCACGGGCAAGCGCAAGATTCTGGCCTACACCCAGAAGGACATCGACGACTGGGCCAACATGTTCGCCCGCTGCTACGAGCTGGCCGGCCTCACCGAGTTGGACCGCGTGCAGATTTGCGTGGGCTACGGCCTGTGGACCGCCGGGGCGGGCTTTCAGCTCGGCTGCGAGCGCTTCGGGGCCATGGCCCTGCCGGTTGGCCCCGGCATGCTGGACATCCAGCTGCAGATGCTCACCGACCTGGGCACCACCTGCCTGTGCTCCACGGCCTCCATGGCGCTGCTGCTGGGCGAGGAAGTGGAAAAGCAGCACCTGCGGGACAAACTCAAGCTCAAGCGCTCCATTTTTGGCGCGGAGGCGCACAGCCGCAAGATGCGCCAGCGTTTCGAGGAAGCCCTCGGCCTGGAGCACAGCTTCGACATCACCGGCATGACCGAGCTGTACGGCCCGGGCGCTGGCCTGGAGTGCGAGGCGCACCAAGGCATCCACTACTGGGCGGACCTGTACATCCTGGAGATCATCGACCCGGTGACGCTGTTGCCCGTGGCCCCCGGCGAGCTGGGCGAAATGGTCGTCACGACGCTCAGGAAAGAGGCCTCGCCGCTCATCCGCTACCGCACCCGCGACATGACCCGGCTTATCCCCGGCGCCTGCCCCTGCGGCTGCGGCATGCCCCGGCACGAGCGCATCCAGGGCCGCAGCGACGACATGATCATCTTCCGCGGGGTGAACATCTACCCCGGCCAGGTGGCGGCGGTGCTGGAACGGCACCCGCAGCTGCAGAGCGAATACCAGATCGCCCTCTCGCGCTCCGAGGGGCTGGACCACATGGTGGTGCGGGCCGAACGCCGCACCGAGACCCCGGAGGCCGAGGCCGAAGTGCTGGCCCGCGCCGTGGGCGAGGACATCAAGAGCCAGATTCTGGTGAGCGCCAAGGTGGAGATACTGGCCCCGGGCACGCTGCCGCGCAGCTTCGCCAAGACCAAGCGTGTGCTGGATGAGCGGGAGAAGGACTAGGGGCCTGTTTCGAAAACCGTCTTTTGCCCCCTGGGCGTCGTCAGGAGTCGGCTTGGGCCCAGGGCTGTACCATTGAGAGTACTCTCCCTGGCCCCCAGCCGACCCCTTCCTCGCCAGGGAACAAAACTCGCCTTTTGGAAACAGGCCCAGGCCAGAAATCGTTGAGAATGAACGCGCCATAGTTCTCCGCAACCGTCCGCAACCATCTCCAACAGGAGGGGATGAGGCCATGCCGAGCCTGACGAGCTGCCCCGAGCGCCATGTGGTCATCGATCGCCGCGCCGGGCACTATCTGTGCTTCCCGGACGTTTGCCTCACGGGCACGGGCGTGCTGCTCTGCGTGTACAACGAGTTCGATCGCCACGTGGGCACGCGGCGCAGGCTGATGCTCAAGCGCAGCGGGGACGGCGGCAAGACCTGGAGCGCCCCGCGCCTGCTTTCCGCCTGGGAAAGCCACTGCCCGCGCATCTCGCGCCTGCCGGACGGCGGCGGTGGCTGGGCGTACGTCATAGCCGACGACCACGGCCCCACGCTCTACTGGAGCACCGACGACGGCCAGTCCTGGGTGAGCCACACCGGCGAGGGCCTGGGCCACGGGCTCATCGACCGCATACTTCCCCTGGACGAGGGCGGCGAGCTGCTGTTCGCCACCGGGCACCTGCACCGCGGCTCGCAGCCGCAGCCTAAAATCCGCCAGGCCCCCACGGAGCAGATGGGCTATGTTTCGCGCAACAGGGGCCGCCGCTGGGAGGCGTTTTCCCTTGTGGCCAGCGAGAAGTGCCTGGTGCTCTGCGAGGCCTCGGTCATCCGCCTACCTTCCAAGGATTCCAAGGCCTCGAAGGATTCCAAAGCAGCCATGGCTCCCCAGCCGCCGCGCCTGCTGGCGCTGATGCGCGAGAACTCCTTCGTGGGCGAGCCCATGTATTGCGCCCTCAGCGAGGACGGCGGGGCCACCTGGGGCGCGCCCGTGCCCACGCCGCTCATCGGCCACCGGCCTACCCTGGGCCACACGCGCTCAGGCAAGCTCCTCGTCACCTACCGCTGCGTGGGGCCAGATCCCGGCACCAAGGCCTGGCTGGGCACGCTGGACGAGCTGCGCTCCGGCTTCCGCGTGCACGGCCTGCACCCGGATGAGAACAACCCCAAGCTCCTGCGCGAGGGGCTGCTGGTGGCCAACGAGGCCGGGCCGGATTCCCCGGTGCGCTATGCCCTGCGGCCCATCACCGACCCGGAGTTCGCCACGGCCAGCCTGCGGGCCGAGGTGCTGGTGCGCGAGGCGGACCTGAACGGCTGCGGCCTGCACCTGGGCCTGTGGTGGAAGCTGTACCCGGACTGCCTGGTGCCGGACTGCGACCTGGACAGCGAGGGCAACCAGGCCCTGCCCGTGGAGTACGAGCCGGGCGTGTTCCACACCATCCGCGTGGACTACGAGCCCGGCCTGTGCCGCCTGTTTGTAGACGGCGAGCCGCGCGGCGCCTACCCCGTGGACCGCATGGCCGGGGACACGCGGCCCATCCTGGCTGGGGCCATAGCCCGCAAGGAGCAGAACGCCTGCGTGGCCCTGTGGCGCAAGCTTTCCCTGTCCATCCGCGAGCCGAACCTGCCCGGCGGCCCCCGCGCCTACGACTGGGCCTGGGACCATGCCAGCGGCGAAATGCCGGATGCCTGGATAGACGCCCGCGTGCTGGAGCTGCGCAACGACCGCCAGGCCAGCCCGGCGGACTTCGGCTACTCCGGCTGGGTGGAGCTGCCAGGGGCGAAGGGCAAAACATCCCGCAAGGGCGGCCAATTTTTCTGCGCCTACCACCACGGCGGCGGCGACCAGCCTGGCTACCAGCCGGGCCTGAGCGCCCAGGTGGCCGGAACGTGGTTTTCTGAGGGGGATTTTGGGAGATAACTTCAACCGGAGGGGGCAATGATACTTGAGGCGCTTAGCTTTTCAATTCCACCACTTGTCACCTTGCTTGGTTGGGTTGTTGCCCATCGCTATAACGTTAGCCGTGATATATTGGCAAAGCGGCGGGACTTGCGGATACAATACCTTCTAAATGCCTATCGGCAGCTTGAACGTGCAGCAAACCGACGTGACATGGACAAGGAGAGCAAAAGGGATTTTGAATCGGCAATTGCTGATATCCAATTGCTAGGAGATAAAGAGCATGTTGAAGAATTGGCAAAGTTCCTTGCAGATTTCCAGAAGGGAGAGGGCTCTGCATCGATAAATCCACTTTTGGAAGTATTAAGAAGGGATCTGAGAAAGGAACTTGCCATAGCTGGTGAGATACCAAAAACAGACGTGTTTCGTTTTCGTTAGTTAAGAGCAACAAGTGCTCGGTGTTATTAAAACTGGCTCTGGCTGGTAAGGTGCCCTGTTACAATATGAACATCTCCATTCTCACCCCCGAGTGGGCGGACTACGAGCTCATCGACTCCGGCAACGGCCGCAAGCTGGAACGCTTCGGCACGTACCGCATAGTGCGGCACGAACCCAAGGCCTGGTGGAACCCCGCCCTGCCGGAGCGCGAGTGGCAGCAGGCCAACGCCACCCAGGACGAGGAGGGCCACCTCAGCATCCGTGGCAGCCTGCCCAAGGCCTGGCCCCTGCGGCTGGACTTGGGCAAGGGGCCGGACGGGCGCGACTTGGCCGTCACCCTGGAGGCCCGCGTTTCCGAGACCTCGCGGCACATCGGCCTGTTCCCGGAGCAGGCCCCGCACTGGCGGCTCATTGCGCAACTGGGGGCACAGGCGGCCCGCCGCTTCCCCAAATCAGCCGAGCGCCCGCGCCTGCTCAATCTCTTCGGCTACACCGGGGCCGCCAGCCTGGCCGCCCAGGCCGCCGGATTCGCCACCACCCATGTGGACGCCTCCCGGCCCGCCATTGCCTGGGCCAAGCGCAACCAGGAGCTCTCCGGCCTGAACCACGACCCCGTGCGCCTGCTGCTTGACGACGTGGTGAAGTTCGTTGCGCGCGAAAAACGGCGCGGCAACCGCTACGAGGCCATCCTGCTTGACCCGCCGAGCTTTGGGCGCGGGCCGAACCGCGAGGTGTGGAAGGTGGAGGGCATGATCCGCGACCTGCTGGTGGACTGCCGGGAACTCCTCAGCGACCGGGCGCAGCTCTTGCTGCTGACCATGTACAACATCGAGGCCAGCGCGCTGATGCTCGGCAACCTCATGGACGACGTGCTGCGCGGGCTGCCGGGCAGCATCAGCGTGGGCGAGCTGGCCGTGCCGCACACCGCGCCGGGCGCGCAAAGCCGCCTGTTGCCGCGTTCGCTCTATGCGAGGTGGGAGGCCTAGGCCCCGGCTGGCAGGCCGCGCCTGTTCAGGGTTTATAGCCGTCCAGGCCCTTGCCGCCCAAACCGGAGGCCCCATGCATCCAGCCCGCGCCCGGCTCATCCACAACAGACCACAACAACAAGGCCCGGTGGTGTACTGGATGCACCGGGAGCTGCGCGCGGCGGACAACTGGGCGCTCACCTTCGCCCTCCACCAGGCGGCGGAGCGGGGCCAGGCGCTGTGCGTGGCCTTTTGCCTGGCCAAAACGTACAGCCTTGCCACCCTGCCGCACTTCGCCTTCCTGGTCCACGGCCTGCGGCACACCGCGTCGGCCCTGGAGGGGCTGGGCATTCCCTTTGTTCTGCTGCGCGGCGACCCTGCGCTGGCGGTGCCGGAGTTCCTGCGCGCGGCCAAGGCCGGGTTGGTGGTCACGGACGCCGACCCCACGCGGCTGAAGCGCCAGTGGCTGGCCCAGGCTCTGCCGCGCATCGACGCGCCGGTGTGGGAGGTGGATGGCCGCAACGTCGTGCCCGCGCGGGTGGTCTCGGACAAGCGGGAGTACATGGCCCGCACCCTGCGGCCCAAGATCCACCGCCTGCTGCCGGAGTATCTGGACGCGTTCCCGGCCTTGGAACCGCAGCCGGGCGCGCAAACATTTCCCTGGCCCGGCCCGCTGCCCAGGGCGGACTGGGAGGCGTTGCTGGCGGAATTCGGCGCGCCCCCGGCCGCGTTCCCGCCGGGTGAGGCCGCGGCCCAGGCCCAGCTGGACACCTTTCTGCGCACCGGTCTGCCCCGCTACGCCGATGACCGCAATACACCCGTGGACCCGGCCAGCTCGCTGCTTTCGCCCTACCTGCACTTCGGGCAGCTCAGCGCCCAGCGCGTGGCCCTGGAGGTGCTGGCGGCGCGGGGAATCTCCACCGAGGCGCGCGACGGCTTCCTGGAGCAGCTCATTGTGCGGCGCGAGCTGGCGGAGAACTTTTGTCTGCACACCCCGAACTACGACACGCCCGAGGCCTTCCCGGCCTGGGCCACGGCCACCCTGGCAAAGCACGAGCGCGACCCGCGCCCGCACCTGGCCAGCGAGGCCGAGCTGGACGCCGGGGAAACGCCGGACGCCCTATGGAACGCGGCCCAGCGCCAACTGCTGGCCACGGGGCACATGCACGGCTGGCTGCGCATGTACTGGGCCAAGCAGATCGTGCTGTGGTCGGCGGATGCGGAGACGGCCATGGCCCGGTGCCTGCGCCTCAACGACTCGTTGTCCCTGGACGGGCGCGACGTCAACGGCTACGCGGGCATCGCCTGGAGCGTTGGCGGCGTGCACGACCGCCCCTGGCCGGAGCGGGCGGTGTTTGGCACCGTGCGCAGCATGACGTTCTCCGGCGCGGTGCGGAAGTTCGATGTGCAGGCCTTTGTGGCGCGTTGGAGCGGGGCGGCCTAAGGTCGGACGGCGGGCAGGGTCGGCTATAGATTAGGGTCGGGCGTAGGGCAGGGGGCTAGACGATTTCCAGGCTCGGGCCGCCGGGCTCGGCCTGCGCGGCGTGGCCGATGCACACGGCGAGGTCGCCCGCCTCGGTCAGCATGGCCTGGGCCTGGGCCAGCTTTTCCTGGGGAACGCCCAAAATCAGCCCGCCAGAGGTTTGCGCGTCGAAGGCCAGGGCCACCAGCAGCTCCTCCAATCCCTTGGCCACGCGGGTGCGCGGCAGGTAGTGGTTGCGGTTGCAGATGCTGCCGCCGGGCAAGAGGCCCATGTTCGCCAACTCCACGGCCTCGGGAAAAAAGGGGACGCTCCCCAGGGTGAGCCGCGCGCATACGCCGCTGGACTGCGCCATCTCCAGCAGGTGTCCGCCCAGGCCAAAGCCCGTGACGTCCGTGGCGGCGCTGAGGCCCAGCTCTCGGATGACGCGCGCGCCGGTGGCGTTCAGCCGCGCGCACCAGGCAAGCAGCAGCTCCTCGTACTTCTCCGCGTCGGGCCTGCCCGCCTTCACCGCCGTGGCCAGCACCCCGGTGCCGATGGGCTTGGTGAGCAGCAGGGCGTCGCCGGGTCTGAGCCCACGGTTGGTGGCGATCTTGTCGTGATCAATGACGCCGGAGACGGACAGGCCGTACTTGATCTCCGGGTCCTCCACGCTGTGGCCGCCGCAAAGCACCGCCCCGGCCTCGTGGATCTTGCTCAGCCCGCCCTTAAGGATGGCGCCCAAGATCTCCGGGGCCATGGCCCGGGCCGGAAAGCAGCACACGTTCATGGCCGTCAGTGGCTCGCCGCCCACGGCGTATACGTCGGAAAGGGAGTTGGCCGCGGCGATCTGCCCGAAGGCGAAGGGATCGTCCACCACGGGAGTCAGGAAATCGACGGTTTGCACCAGGTGCTTGCCAGCGGGAAAGCGCACCACCACCGCGTCCTCGTTGCCGCCGCGCGGCCCCGAGAGAATGCGTTCGTCCTGGCCTGTCACCAGGCCGGCAAGAATTCGCTCCAGGTCCCCTGGAGCAACCTTGGCGGCTCAACCAGCGGCGCGTACGCCCTGGGTAAGCCGGACTTTCTGCGGTGTGTGGGCAAAGGTTTGCATGGCCCAGTGCTACCAGACACCGCCCCAGCCGCCAAGAGAAATCATCTCTGGCTGCAATAGGCTGCGGCTATGGCGGATTTGTTGCTCAACGCGGGGTGGGCACGCATGATGCATAAGCATGGCAACCCGGCAACACCTGCATCCCGAAACGGGAGGTCGCCATGCTTCGTCACCGTTGCGCCGCCTGCGGCAAAGCCATCAACCGCACGGACCACTT
>JAVBYL010000374.1 GCA_030824035.1 Humidesulfovibrio sp. | reverse complement strand
AGGATGCCCCGGTGGCGGTCGCCCGCCGTGCGGTTCAGAATGACCCCGGCGAGCTTCAGCCCGGGCTCGAAATGCTTGCATCCGGCCACGATGGCGGCCGCCGTGCGGGTCATCTTGGTGGCGTCGAGCACGAGGACCACGGGCGCGTCCAACTGCCGGGCCAACTCGGCCGTGGAGCAGGTGCCCTCGCGGTCCTTGCCGTCGAACAGCCCGCGGTTGCCTTCAATGACGGAAACATCCGCCCCGGTGGCCTTCTCCTGGAACAGGGCGGCGATGGTGGCGCGATCAAGGAGGAAGGGGTCCAGGTTGCAGGCCACGGTGCGGGCCGCGTGGGACAGCCAGGAGGCGTCGATGTAGTCCGGGCCCTTCTTGAAGGGGCGCACGGCCAGCCCACGGCGTGACAGCGCGCGGCACAATCCCGTGGAGACGAAGGTTTTGCCGGAGCCGCCGGAGAGTCCGGCCAGGATGATGCGGGGAAAGCTGGTCATGGCATTTCGGGGGTATTGGGCTTGGCGCCTGGGCTCGGCGCCCGAAAGTATGCTCCGCGCCATGCGAAGGGGAGGGGCGGGCTGCGTACGCACCGCACACAACGAGAAAAGCCTTGCCCAGGTCTGGGCAAGGCCCCTCAGTCAGCACAAAAAAAGAGGAGGAGTCTAGTCCTCGCCCTCGGCGTGCTTGCCAGCGCCGGCCAAGCCGTACATGGACGTGCTGCCGCTGGACCAGAACACCAGGACTTCTTCGTTGATCATCCCGGTCAGGATCTTCTTGACGTCGCGGCCCTTCTCATCGGGGAACAGGGCGGTGAAGTCGTTGAAGTAGAACTTGCTTTTCATCTTGGCCTTGGAGTTGATGAACTCCACGATCTTGGCCTTGGCTTCTTCGTAAACGAGCGCCATGGTGTGCCCCTTTTGTTGTGAGGGGCGCGGAGGAAACCCTCCGCGCCCCGTGTTGTCTCGCCGCTCTTAGAACTTGAACTGAGTGGTCTGGCGCCAGGTGTAGTACGCCGGATCACGGAAGTCGTCGATCAGGTGGGCGGAGAACTCCAGATCGCACTTCTCGAAGAAGCGCTCCCAACCGATGCGGGTGGCCCAGTCGCCCAGGCGCTCGTACTTGCGGGCGTCGGCGGCGTAGGTGTCCAGGATCTTCTTGAGAACCTTGGTCATCTTCGGCCAACGAGGAGGCTCGTTGGGGATGAAGGGGACCACGACCTTGGAGAAGGCCGGCTTGCTGATGCGGTTGCTGATCTTGCCGCCGACCATGAGGGCGATGCCGTCACCGGTCTTGTCGGCAAGGGGCATGGCCGGGCACATGGTGTAGCAGTTGCCACAGAACATGCAGCGCTCGTTCTTGACGGCAACGGTGTTGACCTGCTTGCCCTGGAACTCGACCTTGGTGGGACGGATGGCGCCGGTGGGACAGGCAGCGACGGCCAGGGGCACTTCGCAGATGTTGTCCACGGACTCGTGGTCGATGATGGGGGGCTTGCGGTGAATGCCCAGGATGGCGATGTCGGAGCAGTGCACCGCGCCGCACATGTTCAGGCAGCAAGCCATGGAGATGCGCACGGGGGCGGGCAGACGCATGTTCTGGAACTCTTCGAACACAACGTCCATGGTCGCCTTGACGGTGCCGGAGGCGTCCGTGGCGGGCGTGTGGCAGTGGACCCAGCCCTGGGTGTGCACGATGTTGGTGACGCCGGCGCCGGTGCCGCCAACGGGGAACTTGTAAGAACCGCCAGCGAACTTGCGGCCGTTCAGGTCGGCTTTGAGGGCTTTGGCCTCCTCAAGGGTACCAACCATGAACTCGATGTTGTTGCGGGTGGTGAAGCGCAGGTGGCCACCGCAGAACTTGTCGGCGATGTCGCAGATCTCGCGGATGTTGGTCACAGACATCAGGCGGGCGGCGCCAGCGCGGACGGTGTAGACCTTATCGCCAGAGAGGCCGACGTGCAGCAGGATGCCGGGCTCGATGATTTCGTGGTAGTCCCATTTGCCCTTGTTTTTGGCCAGGACGGGGGGCAGGAAATCCGTGAAGTGACGCGGACCGATGTCCGTGATGCGTCCCTCCATCGGTTTCGCGGGATTGTATCCGGAAGAAATAAAAGCCATGGTGTTTCCTCCTCTCCTACTTATTTCTGGTGTCTGGACCGGTAATCAGAGATCTCGCGCTGCCAGCCGCCTTCCACTTCCTCTTCCTTCCAGAAGATGTAGGGGTTGTGGCGGGGTTCCTGCACGTGACGCGGATCGGCCTTGACGCCAGTCACTTCCAAGAGCTTGGCAAAGCCGAGGCGCTTCAGGGTCTCACCAATGCGCTCGCGGTTCTTGCCTTCTTCCATCCACCAATCCCAAGTGGCCTCGACGAACTCTTTGATGTCGTCGTAGGGCTCTTCGGCCTTGACGAAGGGCACGGCCAGGGAGCCCATCTGCGGGCCGTCCAGAATCGGGGCCTTGGCGCCGACCAGGATGGAGCAGCCGCGATCGTTGCCGATCTTCAGGGCGCGGGGCATGACGCAGATGCAGTGCATGCAGCGCACGCACTCTTTGTTGTTGATCTCCAGCTTGCCACCCTCGTAGCGGATGCACTGGCTGGGGCAGAGCTCAACGACTTCCTTCTGGATGTCGAACTTACCCCAGTCGCGACCAGCGTGGGCGCCGGCGTTGGGGGCGATTTCGCCACCAACGTAAGCGGCAACGACTTTCTGGTCGACGCGGATCTCGTCGCGCCAGGTGCCGATGAAGCTCATGTCGGAACGGGCGATGGCGGCGACGCAGCCCAGGGAGCAGCCGTCGAACTTGAACTTGAACTTGTAGGGGAAGGCGGGGCGGTGCAGCTCGTCCTGGTACTCATTGGTCAGCTGGTAGCACAGCTCCTGAGAGTCGTAGCAGGCGTACTCGCAGCGGCTCTCGCCGAGGCAGCAGGCCGGGGTGCGCAGGTTGGAGCCCGAGCCGCCCAGGTCGTTGTTCATGTTGTGGGTCACTTCCCAGAAGATTTCTTCCAGCTGGGGAGTGGTGGTGCCCAGGAGCACGATGTCGCCGGTGGCGCCGTGCATGTTGGTCAGACCGGAGCCGCGCAGTTCCCACAGGTCGCAGAGCTGACGCAGGAAGTCGGTCTTGTAGTACATGCCGGAGGGCTGGTTCAAGCGCACGGTGTGGAAGTGGGCCACGCCGGGGTACTTTTCGGGCTGGTCGCAGTAACGACCGATGACGCCGCCGCCGTAACCGAACACGCCAACGATGCCGCCGTGCTTCCAGTGGGTCTCGCCTTCCACATAGGAAAGCTCGAGCAGACCCAACAGGTCGTCAGGGCACTCCGCGGGGACCTGGAAGTCGATTCCCTTCGGATTCGCGTATCTGTGCTCAATCTCCTGCTTAATGTCGGACACGAAGCTGGGCCACGGGCCGCTTTCCAGCTGGTCCAACAAGGGGGTTTTGTGTTTCGCCATTCCCTTAACCTCCGTTGTTTGATTAAGAAGTTTCCACACTGCAAACTATCCGGTGTCCAGCTGCTGGCGTGCGGGCCGTTTCCGGACGTCTTTCCTCCAAAGTCTGGCGAGGCGCTCTGCTTGGCGGTTGGCGGAAAACCTGTCCCGCCCCCTCCAAAACCAGCGCATGATTGCTCATCAGTTACGGAAAATCCACCGGTTCTGTCAACATAAATCCGGGAAAATGCAGGACTCGGTGAGCCTTCCACGAACCGATACCCGGCCCGCGACCTGCTCCCCGGCCCATCCAGCGGGTTGCTTTCCGCTCCGGGCCAAGGTACTGAGCCTTTCCCGAAGTCTCCCCCGGTTCATAGCCGAAAATCGACGACACAGGCAACCATAATCTTGGACATGGAGCATACCGCCCCCTCCGCCTGCCAGCGCTGCGGCGCCTGCTGCCGCAAAGGCGGCCCGGCCCTGCACGCCCAGGATCTGCCCTTGTTTGGCGAGAGCGGCTCCCTTGGCCTGGCCGATGTGGTGACCCTGCGCGCCGGGGAGCTGGCCCACGACCAGGTCCAGGGCCGCATAGCCCCCCTGGAGGGCGAGATGTTGAAGCTGCGCGGCCGGGAGGGCTCCTGGACCTGCCGCTTTTACCACCACGCCACCCGCGCCTGCACACTGTACCAGGACCGCCCGGCGGAGTGCCGCCTGCTGAACTGCCGCGACACCGCCGCCCTGGCCGCCATGTATGCCAGCGAGCGTCTGACCCGCGCCGACCTGCTGCCCCCGGGCCACCCCGTGCTGCTGCTGCTGGGCGAGCACGAGGGACTGGTTCCCGCCGCCTGCATCCCCGAGCTTGGCCTGGCCCTGCGCGCCGGGGACGGAACATCGCACAACGCAGCCAAAGAGCTGGTGCGCATGGCCCTGGCGGACGAGGCCTTCCGCCGCAACCTGCACGAGCGCACGGGCATCGGGCCGGAATATCATGACTTCTTTTTCGGGCGCGGGGCCGGTGCCCTGTTCGCCGCCGCGGGCGTCACCCTGCGCGCGGATGCCCGCAACGGACTGCGCGTGCAGTCCGACCCACTTTGGAGGAGCGCACAATGAAGGACACTCTCGGCGTTTACTACTACCCCAATCCCCAGCACCCGGAAAACCGCATGTACGTGCGCCGCTTTGGCGGGCGCATCGAGTTCCGCATGTGGAACCGCGACGACGCCCAGGTGTGGGAGAAGCACAACTGGCTGCCCATGGACGTCATCCGCCAGGCGGCGCAGATGTTCCGCGCCATGGGCAAGGAAAGCGACCCCACGACGCTGTACGACGAAGCCGTGGCCCAACGCCTGCTGAGCGAGGAATAGCACCGGCGGCGAGCAAGGAGGAGCCTATGCGCGACGATGCTGCCGCCCCAGCGGACCCGACCTGCGACGTTCCCCTCACCGAGGTGGAGATCCAAGACATCTTCACCGCCATGAGCCAGTCCGAGGGCTACCTGGACATCACCCCCGGCGATGCCCTGGCCCTGTACCGCCTGGCCTACCGCCACGCCAGCGCGCGGGTGGGCCGGGAGCGCACCGTGGGCACGGTGATGACCAGCCCGGCGCACACGGCCAGCCCGGAGCTCCCCGGCCCGGAACTGGCGCGCCTCATGGCCAGCCTTGGCGTTTCCGGCCTGCCGGTGCTGGAAAATGACACCCTTGTCGGCGTGGTGTCCATCAAGGACTTCCTGCCCAGCCTGGGGCTGCCCAGGCAGGCCACGCCCATGGCGCTGGTGGCCGCGCTGCTTGAAGGCGGGCTGCCCTCGGCCAACCTCGCCCGCCTCACCACACGCGACCTGATGACCGCCCCGGCGCTGAGCGTGCCGCCCAGCTGCCCCGTGGCCGAGGCGGCGGAGCTCATGGACCGGCGGCGCATCAACCGCCTGCCCGTGGTGGATGGCGGCCGCCTGGTGGGCATCATCACCCGCGACGACATTGTGCGGGCCTGGCGGCCCGAAGCCGCGCCGGAGTAGCCCCATGGAGTTCTTCCAGAAGATGCGCGGGGCCGGGCAGTGTCCGCCCCGGGTGCGCCGTTCGGAAATCGTCTCCTCCTTTTTGGGCTCCCTGGCGGGCATGGGCCTGCTGGGCCTGCTGCACTACAACGTGGCCGATCCCGCCGACAGGGTGCTGCTCGTCGGCTCCTTCGCGGCCTCGGCGGTGCTGCTGTTCGCCGCGCCCAAGAGCCCCCTGGCCCAGCCGCGCAACCTGCTGGGCGGGCACGTGCTCTCGGCCATCATCGGCGTCACGGTCCGCCTGGCCCTGCCGGACATGCCCTGGCTGGCCGGGGCGCTGGCCACGGCCCTGGCCATCGCGGCCATGCACATGACCCGCACCCTGCACCCGCCCGGCGCGGCCACGGCCTTCATCGCCGTCACCGGCGGGCCGAAAATCATTGCCCTGGGCTATCTGTACGTGCTCTGCCCCGCCCTGGCCGGGCCGTTGCTGCTGCTCTGCGTGGCCCTGGCCACCAACGCCCTCACCCCCGGCAGGCGCTACCCCGAGTACTGGTGGTAACGGGCCAGCACCGCCTTCCCGGCGCCCAAAGCAGGCAAATCCCGCTTGCGCCAACCCCCTACTGCGCATATGAAGCGTTCATACGCACCCCCTTCAGCGGGGTTTTAGGAGTGAATCATGACAACCTGGTGGCATTGGGCGGGCTTCAATCTGCTCGTTCTCGTCCTCCTCGCCTTCGACCTGGGCGTTCTGCACCGCAACCACCGCGAGGTGGGCGTCAAGGAATCCCTGTGGCTGAGTTTCGGCTATTTCGTGCTGGCCCTGTGTTTTTCCGGGGTCATCTTCCACTTTGAGGGCAACCAGGCCGGGGTGGAGTTCCTCACCGGCTACCTCATTGAAAAAAGCCTGAGCATCGACAACATCTTCGTGTTCGTGCTCATCTTCACGCACTTCCAGGTGCCGCGGAAGGCCCAGCACACCGTGCTGTTCTGGGGCGTGCTGGGGGCGCTGGTCATGCGCGCCGCGCTCATTCTGGCGGGCTCGGCCATCCTCAGCGCCTTCCACTGGGTCATCTATGTGTTCGGGGCCTTCCTCATCCTCACCGGCATCAAGATGCTGCTGGCCGTGGATGAAAAGCCGGACCTGAGCGGCAACAGGCTGACCAAGTTCATGCGCCAGCACTTCCGCGTCACGGCGGACTACATGGGCGAGCGCTTCATGGTGCGCCAAAAGGGCGTGCGCTACATCACCCCGCTCCTGATCGTGCTGGTGCTGGTGGAGTTCTCCGATGTGGTCTTCGCCCTGGACTCCATCCCGGCCATCTTCGCCATCACCAAGGACCCCTTCCTGGTGTACACGTCCAACGTGTTCGCCATCCTGGGCCTGCGGGCGCTGTTCTTCGCCCTGGCGGGCATCATCCACCGCTTCCACTACCTCAAGTACGGCCTGTCCATCGTACTCATCATGGTGGGCGGCAAGATGGTCATCAACGCCTACTTCGGCCCGCTGATCCCCACGGAGTGGGCGCTGCTGGCCACTGCGGGCATCATCGGCGGGTCGGTATGGCTGTCCATCCAGCGCACCAAGGGCCTGCCGCCGGAGGTCGCCGCCGAGGAAGCCCTCACCGGCTGGGTGCCGCTGAGCCCCGGCAAGGAAGACGCGGACAAGACGGACGAATAGGCGGGCAGATAGGCCCCGCTCAGCCATCCCACACACGGCAAAAAGCCCCGGTCATCCTAGGACGACCGGGGCTTTTTTCGCCAAGGAGTCAGGGCGCTATTCTTGAGACTCCCGCACCACGCGCAGTCGCGCCGCGCAGGCGGCGAGGGCCAGGGCCAGGATGAGCGCGTCGCGGCCGATGTACCAAAGCATGGGCAAAGCCTCGCCCGTGCCCGGCGTGCTGGTGAAGCACCCGCAGCCCACATCGATGCCACGAAAATAGTTGACGATGAGCGCGACCCAGAAGGCTCCGAGCAGGCCCGTGGTGAGCGCCAGCGCGCCCTCGGCCAGCACCCCGGCGTACAGGCACGCGCCCAGCACCAGCTCGAACCACGGCAGCCACACGGCCACGGGGTTCACCAGCGCCTCCGGCAGCAGCCGGTAGTCCTTCACGATGGCCGCGAACTCCGCCGGGTGGATGAGCTT
>JAVBYL010000324.1 GCA_030824035.1 Humidesulfovibrio sp. | reverse complement strand
GTGGAGGACGACCCGGAGTTCGCCACCTTCCGCGGGCACAACGCCGCCTGGCTGCCGGACTACGCCCTGTTCATGGCCGTGAAGGAGAGCCTGGGCGGCGCGCCCTGGACCGCCTGGCCGGCGGACATCCGCGACCGGAGCGAGGAGGCCCTGCGCGACTACGGCACCAGGCTGCACCGCGAGGTGGTGCTCCACCAGTTCGGCCAGTGGCTGTTTTTCCGCCAATGGGGCCGCCTCAAATGGCTGCTGGGCAAGCTGGACATTTCCCTGGTGGGCGATGCCCCCATTTATGTGACCCACGACAGCGCCGACGTGTGGGCCAACCGCCAGCTGTTCAAGATGGACAAGGCGGGCCAGCCGACCTTCGTGGCCGGTGTGCCGCCCGACTACTTCAGCGAGACGGGCCAGCGCTGGGGCAACCCGGTGTTCGATTGGCAGGCCCACGCCGACTCCGGCTTCGCCTGGTGGATACGCCGCATGCGCCACAATTTCGGGCTGTACGATCTTGTGCGGCTGGACCACTTCCGGGGCTTTGCCGGGTACTGGGAAATCCCGGCCGAGGAGGAGACCGCCATGCGCGGCGAGTGGGTTCCGGCCCTTGGCGGGGAAATGCTCGCCGCCCTGAGGGCCGAGCACGGCAGCCTGCCCATCCTGGCCGAGGACCTGGGCGTCATCACCCCCGATGTGGTGGAGCTCAAGGAGCGCTTTGGCCTGCCGGGCATGAAGATACTGCAGTTCGGCTTTGCACCGGGCGCGCCGAACAACCCCGACGCCCCGCACAACCACGAGAAGAACTGCGTGGTGTACACCGGCACCCACGACAACAACACCACGCGCGGCTGGTTCAATGCCGAGGCCGACCCCGGCGTGCGCCGCCTGCTGGCGCGCTATCTGGGCCGCCGCGTCTCGGCGGACACCATCGCCCGCGAGTTCCGGCGCCTAGCCCTGGCCAGCCCGGCGGACTGCGCCATGCTCCCCGCCCAGGACGTGCTGGACCTGGACGCGGCCGACCGCATGAACATCCCCGGCACGCAGAACGGCAACTGGGGCTGGCGGCTGGCCCCCGGCAGGCTGGTGGGCACCGGGCCGGACCGTGCCCTGGCCGAGGAATTGCGCGGCCTGTGCGAGCTGTTTGGCCGCACCCCGGCGGACGCGGACCTGGCACTGGCCGAGTTGTCGCCCGGGTAGCCCTCCAACGCATTTTTTTCGCTCCGCATGTGTTGACAGCCCGCCGACCATGCTTACATTCCCCATGCTTTTCAAGACCCCCGGCTGACCATCGCCTGGCCGGGGTCTGCGCATGTAAAACGGCGGGGCCTTTGTTCCCAGAACGCGCACCGCGTTCGGCTGGGCCACCGCACACAACACAAATCACCCTTTGGAGGAAAAGAGAGATGAAGTTGAAGCCGCTCAATGACCGTGTTCTGGTGAAGCGCCTGGAGTCCGAGGAAGTGACCTCGGGAGGCATCATCATCCCCGACAGCGCCAAAGAAAAGCCGCAGCGCGGCAAAGTCATCGCCGCCGGTCCCGGCAAGCTGGACGAGTCCGGCAAGCTGGTAAAGATGAGCGTGAAGGCTGGCGAAGTGGTGCTGTTCACCAAATACGCGGGCACCGAGATCAAGATCGACGGCGAAGAGCACCTGGTGCTGCGCGAGGACGACATCCTCGCCATCGTCGAGAAATAGGCATTTAGACCTTCGACTTTCGTACAACAGGCGTTTCCTCTGGCGCCGGGCGCTCAGAGTCCCGCCGGTCCCTCTCACCAACCTGCCGCAAGGCATACATATTTAAGGAGTCGCACAATGGCCAAAGAGATTCTCTTCGACGCCAAAGCCCGTGAAAAGCTGAAGAACGGCGTGGACAAGCTCGCCAATGCCGTCAAGGTCACCCTCGGTCCCAAGGGCCGCAACGTGGTCATCGACCGCAGCTTCGGCTCCCCGCTCATCACCAAGGACGGCGTCAGCGTCGCCAAGGAGATCGAGCTGGAGGACAAGTTTGAGAACATGGGCGCGCAGATGGTGAAGGAAGTCGCCTCCAAGACCTCCGACGTTGCCGGCGACGGCACCACCACCGCCACCATCCTGGCTCAGGGCATCTTCTCCGAGGGCGTGAAGCTTGTGGCCGCCGGCCGCAACCCCATGGCCATCAAGCGCGGCATGGACAAGGCCGTCGGCGCCATCATCGAGGAGCTGGGCAAGCTGGCCAAGCCCACCCGCGACCAGAAAGAGATTGCCCAGGTCGGCACCATCTCCGCCAACAACGACGTGACCATCGGCAACATCATCGCCGAGGCCATGAACAAGGTCGGCAAAGAGGGCGTCATCACGGTTGAGGAGGCCAAAGGCCTCGAGACCGCCCTGGACGTCGTGGAAGGCATGCAGTTCGACCGCGGCTACCTCTCCCCGTACTTCGTCACCAATCCCGAGAAGATGACCTGCGAGATCGAAGACGCGCTCATCCTCATCTGCGAGAAGAAGATCGGCTCCATGAAGGACATGCTGCCCGTGCTAGAGCAGGTCGCCAAAATGTCCAAGCCCCTGCTCATCATCGCCGAAGACATCGAGGGCGAGGCCCTGGCCACCCTGGTGGTGAACAAGCTGCGCGGAACCCTGAACGTCTCCGCCGTCAAAGCCCCCGGCTTCGGCGACCGCCGCAAGGCCATGCTGCAGGACATCGCCATCCTCACCGGCGGCACCTGCGTGTCCGAGGACATGGGCGTGCGTCTGGAGAGCATCACCGTCAATGAGCTCGGCCAGGCCAAGCGCATTGTCATCGACAAGGAATCCTGCACCATCGTGGACGGCAAGGGCAAAAAGGCCGACATCACCGCCCGCGTGAAGCAGATCCGCGCCGAGATCGCCGAGACCAGTTCCGACTACGACCGCGAGAAGCTGCAGGAGCGTCTGGCCAAGATCGTGGGCGGCGTTGCCGTCATCCACGTTGGCGCCGCCACCGAGACCGAGATGAAAGAGAAGAAGGCCCGTGTCGAGGACGCCCTCAACGCCACCCGCGCCGCTGTTGAAGAAGGCATCGTGCCCGGAGGCGGCGTGGCCCTCGTCCGCACCCAGAAGGTGCTCGACAAGGTCAAGGTTGTGGACGACGACGAGCAGGCCGGTGTGGACATCATCCGCCGCGCCATCGAAGTGCCCCTGCGCTGCATCGCCGCCAATGCGGGCTTTGAAGGCTCCATCGTGGTGGAGAAGGTCAAGGGCGGCAAAGACGGCTTCGGCTTCAACGCCGGCACCGGCGTGTACGAAGACCTCATCAAGGCCGGCGTCATCGATCCCAAGAAGGTGACCCGCATCGCCCTGCAGAACGCCTCCTCCGTGGCGGGCCTGCTGCTCACCACCGAGTGCGCCATCGCCGACAAGCCCGAGCCCAAGGGCTCCGCTCCGGCCATGCCCGGCGGCATGGGCGGCATGGGTGGCATGGGCGGCATGGGCGGCATGTACTAGCCCCCAGCCCCATTCCCAGGTTTACCAAGGCCGGAGTCCGCATGGGCTCCGGCCTTTTTTTGCGGGCAATACCCAAAGGGTGCGGCCAGGCGCGCAGGTTCGCGGGGGACGAAAAGACCCCCTACTTGCGCAGCAGGGCCACCACCTGGCTCAGGCTCAGCTCGTTGGTGGCGGGGCCCACGCGCACAAAGTAGTGCTCGTCGTCGCCGCTTTTGACGATGACCGGGGTCTCGGCCGGGCGGCAGGTGACCACAAGCACCACGCGGTCCTCCACGCTCACGGCCTGGGCGGAAACGAAGCTGGCATGCTCCGCGCCGATGTGCTGGTTGAACAGGTTCACGAAGTGCAGCAGCAGGCGGTCCTTGCTGGGGAAGCCGTCGGCCTCCGTGCCCAGCACATTGCCCGTGTCCTCCACGCCCACCAGCAGCACACCGCCCTTGCTGTTCAAAAACGCCGCAATGGTCTTCACGCAGGCCAGCTCGATGCGCTTGTCGGCCTTGCCGGAATACAGGCTGGTGCGCAGGGTGGACTTGAACTCGATGTCGTCGCGCTCCCCGGCGCGGATGAAGGCCAGCACGTCCTTCTCGGCCAACTGCCTGTCCAGCCCGACGGTGAGCAGGCCCGAGCGCAGCCGCCTGCGCAGGTAATACAGCGCCAGCATGGCCGCCCCGCCCAGGGCCAGACTGAGCGCGCCCAGGCCCCACAAGAGCTCCGGCCCCCAGCCCAGGGACGCGCGGGCCTCGCGCCGGGGCACGGCGTAGCCGATGAACGAGGTGCGGTCGATGAGGGTGAGCTTATCGAACACCCCGCGCCACTGCCGCCCCTGCCAAGTGAAGCCCACCACGTCCAGATAGTTGCCCTTGGACTCGGCAAAGGCCGCGGCCGCGGCACCGGCGACGCCCTCGAACACGCCGCCCACGGGGGTGAGGAACCGCCCCTTGTCCAGCGCGCCCACCAGCGTGTCGCCGTAGCCGAACAGGATGACGCCGGAGTTGTCGTCCGGCTGGGTTCTGTGGGCGTCGTCCAGGCCGGTCACATCCACCCCGAAGGACACCAGAACGCCCTCGCCACCGCCATCACCGGAGCCCTCGCTCCCGCTGGCCGCCTCGCTCCCACTCGTCGCAGGTGGCAGCCGCAGGCTGGCGTACAGCCCCGCGCTGCCGCCGTGGGAGCCGTCGCCGGACCAGACGAGGTCCATGCCTTCGGGGCTGGGCACGGGCTGGCTCTCGGCCTCGGCGGCGGGGAGGCTCATGCCGACCGGGCTGGCGGAGACCGCCCTGAGCAGCCCCGGCGCGAACTGCGCCCGCCCTGGCGGCAGCGAAAGCACCCGCTCGCCGTCCTTCTTCAGGTACAGCAGCACCTCCTGGCCCCTGGTCACCAGCACGGAGTCGATGAAGCGTAGGCGGGAAACAATGGGCCGGTAGAACTGCTCCAGGGACCGTTTGGTCATGGGGGTACGGGCCGGGTCCAGGCTGTGGCGGGAGAGGAACACCGTTTCCGCCATGGAACTGGAGATGAGCGCCAGCCTGGCCTCCACGCCATCCAGCGCCAGCAGCAGGCCGCTGCGCTCCGCGCGCAGGCTCAGCTCGCGCCCGGCAAAGCCCAGGCCCAGGGCCAGCACCAGGGCCGCCAGCCCTATGCCCAGCTGGAACAGCCAGAACCGACCCAAGGACATGAGCAAAAGAATCGGGGATATTCTCATCCACACACCTTGTTTGAGGCCGCGCCCGCATGGGCCAGCGGCAAGAGCGGAACCGGGGCCCCGGCCCCGAAATACGGACGCGCAACACGGGAAAATAACGGCATTGCAGGCTCCGCGCGCGGGCTAGAACAGCTTCTTCTTGCCGCCCAGCACATTGCCGATGCCCTTGACCACGTCCACCGCGCCACCGACCACGCCGCCCACGGCGTCCACCGCGCCCTTGCCCAGGCTGCGCAGGTAGTCCGTGCCGTAGGTCGGGTTGTCGTACGGGCCGGTGATGCGCAGCGGAACCACGAGGCCGAGCATGTCCAACACGCCGCCGCCACCCTGGCCGTCCACATTGGGAACCACCCGCACGCGCAGGTTGTAGTTCACTTCCTTGGTGGGGATGTTGATGGTGCCCTTGCCCTCGCCCCGCAGGAAGGGGGCCTTCAGGTCCAGGTCGTTGATGGCGGCCACGCCGCTGGTGATGACCGCCGTGCCGTCGATGGAGCCGAACTTTGTGGATTTTTCCGCGCTGGCCGGGGCAACGGAGCCGCTGAAGGACTTAGCCTTGCGCGAGCCCTCCTGCACCACATTGACTAGGCTGACGCCCGGAAACACGCCATCGCGCAGGGAAAAGCGCACCCGACCGTTCAGGCTGCGCTTCAGCGCCCAGTCGGTGTTTCCCTGGCAGGTGAGGGGGGCGGTGGTCTCCGCGTGCATGGCCCCGGCGAACTCGCTCTCCCTGCCCTTCAGGTCCGTGAACAGGGGCTTGCCCTGGATGCCGACGGCGTTGAAGGAGAGGCTGACCTGCGGATGCTCGCCCTGGGCCTCCACACGCAGGTGGGCCTTCAGGCTGCCCTCGTACAGGTGCGCCTCCACCGGGCCCACATCCAGCACCCCGCCCTGGCCTATCATGGGAACCTTGAGGGAGGAGAAGCGCAGGTTGCGGTACTTCAGGCGCTCGGCGCTGATCTGCCCGTCCAGGTGCATGGTGCGCAGGGTCTGCATGGGGAACAGCTCGTCTTTTTTGTCGCCGGGTTTATCGCCGGATTTATCTGGCTGGACGTGTTCCTTGGCGGCCTCACCCTCCCTTTGGGCGGGCAAAAAGCGGTCGACATCCAGCCCCTGGATGCGGATGTTGAAGCCGTACGCCTTCTGTTCCAGCCCGGTGGAGCGGAAGCGGCCCTCCACCACGGCGTCGTCCAGCTTGGCGGAAAAGTTGGGGATCTCCGTATACCCGCGCCCGGTGCGGAACTCCAGCGACGCGGTGATGTGCTGGTAGGCCGCCGCGTCGGCGGTGTCCGGCGCCTTGCCCGTGAGGGCGGCGGAAAGCTCGCGCCCGTTGAAGTCCGGGATGTCGATGCGGCCCTTCACGTCCGGGCCCTCCTTGAGGTTGGAGGCCAGGAACTGCCCCGTGCCCTTGGCCCCATAGCCGCTGAAGGTCAGCCCCGTGCCCTGGGCGGTCTGCTTGTCCATGTCGATTTTGAGCTCCGCCAGGCCCAGGCCGAACTCGCCCTTGCCGCCCGGCACGCCCTTGCCCGTAGCGTTCACCTTCAGGGCGATGTTGCTGAAAATGTGCCGCTCACCCGGCAGGTTCAGGGTGGCGGTGCCCGTGGCCTCGGTGCGGGCCGTGAGTTCCGGCGCGGCGGAGGCCATGGTGAAGGCCGCCTTGAAGTCGAAGGGCTTGCCGGGCCGGATGGTGTCCAGGGTCAAATCGCCCTGGGAAAAGGCATAGCGCTTGCCCGTCTGCAGGTCGCTCCAGGTCAGGGCGGCGTTCTGCACGCGCACCCCGTCCAGGCTCAGGTCGTCCATGCTCAGCAGGGAGGAGCCCTGGTCCTCGGGCTTTTCCTGCGCGTCGGGCTCCATCAGGTCCGCCCAGTTGGCGCGCCCGGCGTCGTCGCGCACCAGGTGGACCTCCAGGCCGTCGAGGACGATCTTCTTGGCCTCCACCCTGCGGCTCAGCAGGGGCAGAATGCGGATGCTGATATTGGCGGCGCGCACGCGGGCAAAGGGCTGCTGGCCAAGGGCCGCGCCAACGTTCGCGTTGTAGGTCGCGTCAACGTTCGCGTTGAAGGTCGCGTTGAAGGCCGGGCTGTTGCCCAGGGTGACCCCGCCCGTTTCCAGCCCCAGCCAGGGGAAAAAGGAGAGCTTCACGTCGCCCTCGAAGGTCAGCTCGCGGCCGGTTTGCTCCAGCACCAGGCGGGCTATGTCGCCCTTGTATTTGTTGGGGTCCACCACAACGGAAAGCAGGACCGCCACGGCCAGAAAGAAGGCCGCCGCCGCGCCGCCAATGATGAGGATGATGCGCATATCGCCTCCCTTTGGGCTGGGGGGATGCGGACCGGAAGGTGGCCCGGGGTCAGGTCAGAAGGTCGCGGATGGCTGCCAGCTCGCGCGTGATCTCGCGCAGCAGGGCGGGGTGCGGGGAAGGCGCGG
>JAVBYL010000128.1 GCA_030824035.1 Humidesulfovibrio sp. | reverse complement strand
TGGCTGGCCGGCATCCTGGGCATCGGCGGCGGCCTCATCCGCATGCCTTCGCTCATCTACCTCGTCGGCTGCCCCACCCACGTCGCGGTCGGCACCGACCTGTTCGAAGTCGCCATCTCCGGCCTGTACGGCGCTGGCACCTACACTTACAAGGGCCGCACCGAGCTCGTCGCCGCGGTCATCATGCTCATCGGCGCCTCCATGGGCGCGCAGGTTGGCGCTGTGGCCACCAAGTACATCCAGGGCTACGGCATCCGCTACGCCTTCGGTTTCGCGGTTCTCGGCTGCATGGCCTCCATCGTCCTCAAGCTTGGCGCCAAGCAGTTTGGCCTGCCGATTCTGGACGACGTCTCCACGGCCCTCGTGCTCGGAGTCGTCTCCGCCCTGTCCCTGTACATCCTGTTGCAGTTCATCGCCGGCTGCAAGCGCGAGCTGGCCCAAAAGGCTGCCAAGGCCTAGCAGCGGCATCGTGTTAGCCACGCACACTGAAACGCGAATACAAGAAGGAGACTCGATATGACCGTGAAAAGCATGTGGCGCACCCTCCTCGTCGCCTCGACCATGCTGCTGCTCCTGGGCTGCAACGACTACGGCAAGGTGGATCAGGGCCGGGTTGTGAAGTACGACAAGGAAACCAAGACCCTCGTCATGATTCGCGACAAGGCCAACGATACCCAGAACCCGGACTACACCTATCTGCCGCCGCTGACCTACGTCGCCCCCAGCAAGCCCGAGGAAATGGGGCCGGAGCCCAAGCCTGGCGGACGGATGAAGATCGACAACAAGAAGAACCAGATCACCATCTTTGATCCGGCCACCCAGAACTTCAAGACCATTGACTTCATCATGGTGGACTACAAGGAGAACATCGACAAGAACCACCCGCTGGTCTATGATAAGGAGTCTGAAAAGGCCAAGAAGTTCCCCGTGGTGGACAAGGACAAGAAGACCGTGACCATCTACTCCGGCCGCCAGAAGACCCTCTCTGTGATCCAGCTGCCGGAAGAGTACTTCTCCATGCCGGACAACACCTGGGACGCCGGCGACGAAGTGCGCATCTACTATAAGGAAGAGGGCAAGGCCCTGCGCCTCATGAACATCACCAAGACCAACATCTTCAAGAAGTAAAGCAGCACGGCAACGGCGGGCCGGAGCAATCCGGCCCGCCACACCAGCAAAGCCAAGGAGACCACCATGTTTTTCCGAGATGACGAAGACACCCCCAAGATCCGCATGAACGGCCGCCAGAAGCTCTTCATCCTGGCCGTCGACCTGGTCATCCTCATCGAGCTGTGCATCGCCATGGCGGTTTCAAACGGCAATCCGGAAACCTTCACCCCCACCTTCATGAAGACGTTCTTCTCAATGTTCGGCCCCACCCTCGTGGCAGCCTTTCTTGGCCACCGCGCCCTGCGCAACGCCGCCCACGCCGCCCAGAACGAGCAGTCCAACTCATGAGCCTGCACCCCCTGCTGCCGCGTCGCAACATCGCCGCCTGGTTCGGCGCCCTGTGCTTCTTTCTCATGCTCGCGGCACTTCTCGACGGCATCATCGCCGGGGGACGCAAGGACCCGCTCATCAACGAGGTCGTCCCCGGCGAGAGCATCAAGCTCAGCGGCCCCATGCCGCGCGACGCGGAGCGGCTGGACAAGCTTTGGCTCCGCGCCGCCGATCCGGCCATCGGGCTTGCGCTGGAGGAAGTCCGCACCGGGTTCTGGCTCGGCGGGCAGCAGTGGCAGGCCGAGGTCACCGTTCCGGCACAAATAGGCACCGGCGACCACATCATCAGCCTGAGCGCACGCAACGAGACCTCGCCCAAAATGACGCAGACCTACACCCTGCGCGTTTTTGCCTCCCCCAAGGCCCTGAAGGACGCCTCGCTCTCGCTCACCACCAGCACCTTCGGCATCAGCCCATTTTTCCTGGCCATCATCGCGCTGCCCTTGGGCGTGGCAAGCGGCGTGGCCAGCACGCTTCTTTCGCGCAAAATCACGCAAGATTTGCGCGCCCAAGGCATGGCGCAGGTTTTTCGCGTTCAGCGCACGCCGGAAGGCCAGCGCATCTTCTTCTGCCTCGGCTCGGAGAACGGGCTTTCCGAGGGGGACGAGCTGGACATTCTGGATGCCCAGGGCTCCACGGTAATAGGCTCCGCCGTGGCGAGCGTGGTGCGCGCGGCCGACGCCGAGTCGCTGCTGCCAGAGGGCCAAAGCGCCCCTATCAACAGCTTCGTACGCCTGCGCCAATAATCCCGCACCGGCCCCGCCGGGGCTGCCACAAACGCCACGGCGCACAATCGTCGCAGGGATATCGTCCCACCTTCCTGTTAAAAATTGCGTAGTTGACGACGCAAATTCTTCAAGAGGCCGGAAACCCGCATCGCTCAAGGGCATGCGGGGACCCGGCCTCTGTGTGTATTTTACAAATAGTCGATTTTACATATAAAAAAATTCCCACATTCTCAGCACTCCCCCCTTCCATTGGAAATGAAAATCGGCTAATGCCCAACGTTCAAGAAAGTTCATCATGTTTTTGAGGGGGTTTCATCACATGACTGAGGCGTACATCGGGCTTTTGGTTCTTTGGCCCCTGGTCGCTGGCCTCGCCTGCCTGGTCCTTCGCGGACCCACGGCGCGGTCCGCACTGGTTCTGGCAACGGGCGTCGCCCTTGCCGCCGGGGGACTGGCTTTGGCTTCCCAGGCTCCGTTCACGGCGAATCCTGGCTTCATGGCTTCCGCAACCGCTATCCACATCGCTCAGGCCGCTGCCTTCCTGCTTCCCGCCTTCTTCCTGTTCAAGGGCCTGCAGGAAAAGCACCTTCTCGTCATCGTGTTCGCCTTGGCCCAGCTGGCCCTGGCCGCCACGGGCGAGTTCTACCTTCCCGCAGCCGCCGCGGCGCAAAACGCCGTGGTCGTCGATGGCCTCTCCCTGGCGCTGATGCTGGTGGTGTGCTTCGCGGGTTCGCTCATCTGCTTCTTTGCCCTGCCCTACATGAAGCACCACGAAGAGCACCTCAAGCTGCCGGTTTCCCGCCAGCCCGGGTTCTTCCTGGTCATGTTGGCCTTCCTTGGGCTCATGAACGGCCTGGCCCTGTCCAACGACATGCGCCTGTTCGCCATGTTCTATGAATCCACCACCCTGTGCTCCTTCCTGCTCATCGGGCACGACAGGACCGCCGAGGCCAAGCAGAGCGCCATGCGCGCCCTGTGGATGAACAGCCTGGGCGGCGTGCTGCTGCACGGCGGCATCATCCTCATCCAGAAGCAGTACGGACTGGCCGACATTCAGGCCATCGTGACCCCGACCCTGTGGGCCGGAGCCTCCCTGCTGCCCCTGGCGCTCATTGCCGCCGCCGGTTGCGTCAAGGCCGCGCAGATGCCCTTCCAGGGCTGGCTGCTGGGCGCCATGGTCGCACCCACGCCCGTTTCCGCGCTGCTGCACTCCAGCACCATGGTCAAGGTGGGCGTTTTTGTGGCCCTGCGCCTTGCCCCGGTGCTGCAAGGCACCACCACCGGCAAGGTCCTGTGCCTGGTGGGCGCGTTCACCTTCTTCGCCACCTCGGCCATGGCCATGGGCCAAAGCAACGCCAAAAAGATCCTGGCGTATTCCACCATGGCCAACCTGGGCCTGATCATCGCCTGTGCGGGCATCGGCACGCCGGTCGCCATCGCCGCGGGCATCGTGCTGCTGGTCATCCACGCCGCCACCAAGGGACTGCTGTTCCTCTGCGTGGGCGACATGGAGCAGGCCATCGGCAGCCGCGACCTGGAAGACCTCCGCGGCATGATATCCAAGACGCCGACCACCGCCCTGGCCGCCACCGCTGGCGCCATGGCGATGATTCTGCCGCCCCTTGGCATGCTGGTGGGCAAATGGGCCGCCCTTGAGGCCGCCGCCGCCTCGCCCGTCGCCATGGTGTTCATGGCCCTGGGCAGCGCCCTTGGCGTCGTGTGCTGGGTCCGCTTTGCCGGAACCCTCATGGGCGGCAAGAGCGTTGGCGTTCAGCCCGCGCACACCTCGGTGCTGTCCACCGGGCCCATCCTGGCCATGCTGGCCGGCGCGGTTGGCCTGGGCATGGCCGCTCCGTGGCTCAATGCCCTGCTGCTCCCCGCCGAGCTGGCCAATCCCTTTGCCGGTGGCTGGGGCCTCATGCCGCCCATGTTCGTGCTGGCCATGGTGGCCTGGATCATCGGCATGAAGGCGTTGAGCCGCCAGGGCAACGCGACCTTGGCCGCCCCGTACATCGGCGGCCTGCCCTCCAACGAGGCCGGTTCGTACGTCGGCCCGCTGGGGCGCAACTGGATCCTCTCCGAGGGCAACCCGTACGCGCCGGAAATCTTTGGCGAATCCCAGTGGACCAAGATCGCTGGCGCGCTTGGGGCGTTGCTGCTGCTCGCCCTGCTTGGAGGTGCCATCATATGAATCTGAATACCTTCTACCTTGCCGTGGCCGGGCTCATCCTGGCCCCGCTCCTGGGCGGCCTCGTGGCCGGTCTGGACCGCGTCGTCACCGCCCGTCTGCAGTCGCGCATGGGCCCGCCGCTGATGCAGCCGTTCTTCGACGTCGGCAAGCTCATGAGCAAAGTGATTCCTCCGGCCAGCCACTGGCAGGGCATGTTCGTTCGCTGGGCGCTCATCGCGTCCCTGGCGTCGGATGCGCTGCTCGCCGCTGGTGGAGACGTGCTGATGTGCTTCTTCGTCCAGGCCGCCAGCGCGTGCTTCGTGGCCATGGGCGCCTTCAGCGGCAACTCGCCGTACAGCAAAATCGGCGCCCAGCGCGAGCTGTTCCAGATGCTGGCCTACGAGCCGGTGTTCCTGGTGGCCATCCTGTGCATGGCCAAGGCCGCCGGCGGCTTCGACGCCTTCAGCATGATGTCCGGTTCCGAGCCGCTGCTGTTCAAGCTGCCGCTCATCGTCCCCGGCCTGCTCTTCGTGGTGCTGGTGAAGCTGCGCAAGTCGCCCTTCGACATCTCCGCCAGCCACCACATGCACCAGGAAGTGGTTCGCGGCATCTACACCGACTATGCCGGGCGCGACTTCGCCCTGCTGGAGATCGCCCACTGGGCCGACGTGACCGTGGTGCTGTGGATCTGCTCGTTCCTGTGGGCCACCGGCCCCCTGCAGATGCTCGCCACCGCGCTCATCACGCTCTTTGTGGCGCTGGTCATCGACAACATCAGCGCCCGGCTCACCTGGCGCACCATGCTCAAGACGGTTGCGCCCATCAGCCTCATTCTGGCTGCCGCGAACCTCGTCTGGCTTTACCTGGAGTAGGACATGTTCGGATCATTCCTCAAAAAATCGCAGATCAAGTCTCCGTGGCTCATGCACTTCGACTGTGGTTCGTGCAACGGCTGCGACATAGAGACCCTGGCCTGCCTGACCCCTGTGTATGACGTGGAGCGCTTCGGCATCATCAACGTGGGCAACCCGCGCCACGCCGACGTGCTCGTGGTCACCGGCACCGTCAATCGCCGCAATGCGGTGATTTTGAAAAACATCTACGACCAGATGCCCACGCCCAAGCTGGTCATCGCCATCGGCGCCTGCGGGTGCTCCGGCGGCGTGTTCCGCGAGGCGCCCAACGTTTTGGGCGGCGTGGACAAGGTCATTCCCGTGGACGTGTACGTTCCCGGCTGCCCTGCCAAGCCCGAGGCCATCATGGATGCCGTGGTCACCGGCCTGGCCAAGCTTGGCAAGATTCTGGAGGTTGCATGAGCATCGTTTCTGAAAACGTGGCCGCTGGGGATCTCGTGGCCGCCGTCACCCGGCTCAAGGCCGATGGCTGGCGCCTGGTGACCCTCACCAGCGTTGAGCTGGACGAGACGAACATGGAGATTCTGTACCACTTCGACAAGAATCTGGAGATGAAGAACCTGCGCCTGGCCGCCACCAAGGACGGCAAGGTTCCCAGCATCTCCGGCGTGCTGTTCACCGCCTTCCTGGTGGAGAACGAGATCCGCGACCAGTTCGGCGTCATCTTCGACGGCCTTGTGCTGGACTACCAGGGCAAGCTGTTGAACGAGACCGTGCAGACCGGGGCCACCTCGCCCTTCTGCCGCTACCAGGTCAAGAAGGCAGAGACCAAGGAGGCCCAATAATGGCCCGCGCGACTATTCCCTTCGGTCCGCAGCACCCGGTGCTGCCGGAGCCCATCCACCTCTCCCTCGTCGTCGAGGACGAGAAGGTCGTCGAGGCGCTGCCCACCATTGGCTACGTGCACCGCGGCCTGGAAATGCTGGCCGCCAAGCGCGACTACAACCAGATGATCCAGGTTGTGGAGCGCGTCTGCGGCATCTGCTCCATGATCCACTCCCTGTGCTACTGCCAGGGCTTGGAAGAAATGATGGGCGTTGAGGTTCCGCGCCGCGCGCGCATGCTGCGCGTTGTGTGGAGCGAGCTGCACCGCCTGCACAGCCACCTGCTGTGGCTGGGCCTCTTTGCCGACAGCTTCGGCTTCGAGAGCCTGTTCATGCAGCTGTGGAAAATCCGCGAAAAGGTCATGGACCTCAACGAGGCCACCACCGGCAACCGCGTCATCGTTTCGGTGAACGTTGTTGGCGGCGTGCGCGCCGACCTCGACGAGGCCCAGATCCGCTGGATCAAGGACACCCTGGTGGAGGTCGAGGCCAGCATCAGAAGCCTGCAGTCCACCATCATGAACGACTCCACCGTGTGCAAGCGCACCGTTGGCGTGGGCGTGCTGACCAAGCAGGCCGCCTACGACCTGGGCGCGGCCGGTCCCATGTTGCGCGGCAGCGGCGTGGCGCAAGACATGCGCCAGCTCAAGTACGCGGGCTTCGACGAGATCGCCTTTGAGCCCATTGTGGAAACCTCCGGCGACTGCTGGGCGCGCTCCACCGTGCGCTTCCGCGAGTCCCTGCAGTCCATCGACCTGGTGCGCCAGGCCCTGGACAGGCTGGACGGCTCCGAACTGGCCGCCAAGGTCAAGGGCAAGCCGGAAGGCGAGGTCATCACCCGCGTGGAGCAGCCGCGCGGCGAGTGCCTGTACTACCTCAAGGGCAACGGGGACAAGTTCCTCCAGCGCGTGCGCATCCGCACGCCAACGTTCGCCAACATCCCGCCCCTGGCGGCCATTCTGCCGGGCCTGGACTTTGCGGACGTTCCCGTGGTGGTGCTGTCCATCGACCCCTGCATCAGCTGCACGGAGAGGTAGACCCATGAAAATGCTTCCCACCATCCTGAGCAACCTGTTCTCCGCTCCGGCCACGCGGAACTACCCGTTCTTCGTGCGCGAGCCCTTTGCGGGCGCACGCGGCGAGCTCATCAACGACATCGACAAGTGCATCTTCTGCGGCACCTGCGCGCGCAAGTGCCCGTCGCAGTGCCTGGAAGTCACCAAGGACAAGACCGAGGGCACCTGGAGCCTCAGCTTCTTCTCCTGCATCGGCTGCGGCGTGTGCGTCGACGCCTGCCCGGTGAACTGCCTGAGCCAGAAGACCACCCACCGCCCCGTGGCCACGGAGCGCGCCGTCATCACCATGCGCGGCAAGCTGCCGGAAAAGCCCGCCAAGAAGACCGAGGCCGCCCAGTAGGGCTCCGGTTCGGCTGAGCCTGAAATCACCGCGCCCGTCCGGCTTGTTGCTGGGCGGGCGCGGTTTATTTTGCCAACC
>JAVBYL010000094.1 GCA_030824035.1 Humidesulfovibrio sp. | reverse complement strand
CGGGCGGGCTGGTGGGAAGCTCGGGCCGTTCCGGGCTGGTCATTGTGACGGACCTGCCGGAGGAGCGGCGCGAGGAGATCGCCTACCAACTGGAGCTGGGCGATGGCCTGAGCTTCGTGGCCGGGCACATCAGCCACGAGAACGTAGTGCACCGCGCCAGGCCCGATGCGTCCTCCCTGGTGTACATCCTTCGCCAGGACTCCCTCTCCCCGCACGAGTCGGACCAGCAGAGCATCTACGCCGCGCTTTCCGTGCGGGGGCTGGCCCCCAAGGTGCCCATCTACGCGGAGGCCGCCCAGCCGGAGAGCATCGTGCACCTCATGCGCGCCGGCGTCACCGAGATCATCGACCGGGGCGAAATATCCAGCGGCGTGCTGGCGGTCATGGGCGCGGCTCCGCCCGCCTGGCACCTGCTGCAGTCGCTGCTGGGACTCAAGGGCCGCCCGGCCCTGGCCCTGCGGCCGCTCTCCGCCGGGGAAAAAACCGGCACCTGGGGCGCGCTGGCCAAGGCCCTGCGCCGGGCCGACGGCAGCCTGGCCCTGGCCCTGTGCCAAACGGCACATACCCTTTCTCTGGAGGACGTGCTGGACACCGGCTCGGCCCTGGACCAGTTCATCCTGGAGCTGTTCCAGTCCCACGGGCGGGAGACGAACATGGGCAGCCAGGGCGCGCAGGTGCTGGTGAATCCGCCGGACAGCCAGCCGCTGAACGGCTTTGACGGTGTTCTTGTGCTGCGCGCCGGTGGCGGGGGGGCGGACGATGGCGATTGATCTTTCGCGCATTCCCACCTTTGCGGATTTGGACACCCAGGAGCGGGCCCGGCTGGCCGGCATCTTCGCCGAGCGCAGCCTGAAGGCCGGGACCGTGGTGGTGCGGGAGGAGGACAGCGGCGACGAGATGTTCATCCTCGTCAGCGGCAATGTGCAGATTTCCAAGGCCATGCTGCTGCCGGGCATGAGCATTCCGCTTTTGAACATGGCCAGCCCGCGCAAGGTGCTGGCCACCCTCGACCATACCGCGCACCCCATCTTCGGCGAGATGGCGCTCATCGACAGCGACCAGCGTTCGGCCACCGTATTGGCGGTGACGGACTGCCTGTTTTTGGTGACGAACCGCGAACGTTTTTTTGGCCTGCTGCGCGAGGACGCCCCCCTGGGCGTGAAGCTGCTGCTGATTCTGGCCCGGCGCATGGCCGCCAGCATCCGCCGCACCAACGGCGAGGTGGTCAAGCTGACCACGGCCCTGGCCCTGGCGCTGCGCAAGGGCATCTAGGGGGCTCATCGACCCTGGGCGAGTTACTGCGGAGAGTGTTCGCGCAATTCCGGCGGCGGCTCCAGCAGCACCTTCCACTCGGCGCGGGCCTTTTGGGTCATGCGCTCCGTTCTGCGCTGGGCCTTGGCCTCTTTTTCGGCCTGGAGCTCGGCCTTGCGCCGGGCGCGCGCTTCCTTTCCCGCCGCCTTCTCCGCCCGCGCCGCCTCGCGCTCGACCTTGCGCTGGGCCTTCTGCCTCGTCTCGGCCTTGAGCTCCGCCCGGCGGTTCAGGATGGCCACCTTGGCGGCCTTGGCCTCCTGGCGCGAGAGCACGCCGTCGCGGTTGCGGTCCAGCTCGTCGAACTTGGCCTGGCGCTTTGCCAGGTATTCCTTGCGGGTGGCCACGCCGTCCTGGTTGGCGTCGGCCCTGGGGCTGAAGCCCTTGGCCCGTCCCGCCTCCGCGCGGGAAACCATCCCGTCGTGGTTCGCGTCGGCCTTGTCGAAGGCGTGGGCATTGCGGGCCAGATACTCCTGGCGCGAGATGTTCCCGTCGTGGTTCTCATCCAGGGAACGCAGGTGGCGCTTGCCATCGTTTTGCACCGCCGGGCCTTTGCGTGCTGGCGGCTGTTTCGATGTGGCCTGGGGGGGCGCCGGAGCCTGGTTTTTTGTCGAGATCTGGCTTTTGGCCGTGGGTGAGGCCGTGGCTGGCGGCTTCGTTGTGGGCAAAGGCTTAGCGGGGGTGTGCGGCTTGCCCAGGCGCGGCGCGGCGGCCTCCTCCTCATGGGGCGGGGCGTCCTGGGCGCGGGCGTTTTGGACGTTGCCGGAAAGGCTGGAAAAAAGCACGAGCGCCAAGAAGAGGGCGGAGAGCGAGAAGAGCCTGGGCATGGGGGCGGAGCTGGGCATGGCGGCGGAGCTGGGCATGGCGGTGCGGCCTAGGAGCAGTCCCCGCCCTTGCACTGCAGCAGGGTCTGGGTCCACTCGATGGCCTCCGCGTAGTTGCTGGCCGAGGCCTCGTGGTCCAGGTCGTGCTCCTGCAGGAAGGTGGTGACCTCTTCCCAGCGTCCGACTTCGATGTTCTCCGCCAGTTGGAGCCAGGGGCCGTAGGGCGAGGGCTTGTTCAGCAGCGCGTCCTCCACGGCTTTGTTCAGGGGGATGCTCAGCAGCAGCTTGTCCATGGGCTGGGCCAGCAGCACATCGAGCTTGGAGAACAGGCCCAGCAGGAACAGCGTTTCGGTGGGGAAGAGGCTGCTGCCCATCAGGCGGCCCATGTTTTCCATGTACCTGCCGCGCTGGAGCGAGGTGAAGGCGGCCTCCTGCACCTTGGAGCTGCTGTCGAAGTCCGACACGATGACCGCGAGGAACCACTGCCTGATCTGCTGGCTGCCCAGCAGCGTCAGCGCCTGCTGGATGGACTGGATCTTGCCGCGCAGCGAGAAGGCCGCGGAGTTGATGAAGTTGAGCAGGCGGTAGCTCAGGGCCGGGTCCGTGCCGATGATGCGGGTGAGCTCGCGCACGTCGAAATCCGGGCCGGAGAGCGCTCGCAACAGGCGCATCTTGGCCAGCACCGGGGTGGGCACCTTGCTGCCCGACATGGTTTCCGGCCGGCTGAAGAAGAACCCCTGGAACAGCGAGAAGCCCAGGTCCTTGCACAGCTCGTAGGTTTCGCGGTCCTCAACCTTCTCCGCCAGCAAGCGGCAGCCGGTTTTGTGCAGCGCGCTCGACAAGGTCATGATCTTGCCCGGCTCCATGCCCAGCACGTCCACCTTGATGATGTCCGCCAGGCGGATGACGTCCTCGAAGCCCTCCTGGCCGATGTAGTCGTCCAGGGCCAGGGTGTAGCCCTGGCTTTTGATCCTGGTCAGCGCGGCGATGATCTCCGGAGTGGGGGTGATTGTCTCCAGCACCTCCACAACGCAGATTTCCCTGGGCAGGGCGTACACGGAGTCGTCCAGCAGCAGGCGCTGCGGAAAGTTGATGAAGGCTTTTTTGGACTTGTCCATGCCGGAGAAGGCCAGGGCGAAGCCGTCCGCGATGACCGTGGCCGTGGCGAAGTCGTCCTCCTCCACCGAGGCCTCGCTGGCCTGGGCGCTGCCCCGGAAGAGCAACTCGTACGCCCAGACGACCTCCCTGGTGTCGAAAATAGGCTGCCGCGCCACAAAGATGGGCTTGCAGTGCTTTGTTTCGGCGGTCATCTGGGGTGTCATGCCCTGCATATACTTCGAATGATTCCTAACAAGCAACACGAAAAATTATATGCTGCAACGTGCCTGTGGAAAGCAGCTTGGCCACCACCGCCCGCGCCCAGCGCCGGGGCTTGCGGAGCGGCGGCGCACACAGTACCGTGCCCTGGCCGCAACAGGCGGCAGGAGGCCCCCCCAGTGGAAACAGACGCACAGTTCCTGGCCCTGCGCGAGATTTTCAGCGCCGCCCTCACGCGCATCGACCCCTATGGCATGATAAAGGACCGGGTGCGCCTGGAGGGCGACCGGCTCATCGCCGAGCTGGAACAGCAGCGGCACGAGGTGGATCTGGCGCGTTTTTCGCGCATTCTCGTGTTGGGCTGCGGCAAGGCCTCCGGCCGCATGGCCAGGGCCGTGGAGGAAATCCTCGGCGAGCGCATCACCGGCGGGCTGGTTTGCGTCAAGTACGGCCACACGGACGAGCTTTCTCGTATCGAGCAGGCCGAGGCCGCGCACCCGGTGCCCGACGAGGCCGGGGTGCGGGCGGCGGCGCGCATTGCCGAGCTGGCGCGCGGGGCGGGGGCGGACACCCTGGTCATCAACCTCATCTCCGGCGGCGGCTCAGCCCTGCTGCCCGCGCCCATGACCTACCTGGACGGCGGCAAAAGCGTCACCCTGACCCTGGAGCACAAGCAGGCCGTCACCCGCGCGCTGCTGGCCTGCGGGGCGGACATCCGGGAGATCAACTGCGTGCGCAAGCACCTCTCCGAACTCAAGGGCGGGCGCTTTTTGCGGCTTTTGGAGCCCGCCACCAGCCTGTCGCTTATTCTCTCCGACGTGGTGGGCGACCGCCTGGACACCATCGCCTCCGGCATCACCAGCGCGGACGAGAGCACCTACGCCCAGGCTATGGGCATAGTGGAAAAGTACGGCGTGGCCGCAAAGCTGCCGCCGGAGGTGCTGCGGGCGCTCCAGCTCGGCGCGGGGGGGAGCATCAGCGAAACGCCCAAGCCCGGCGACCCGGCCCTGGACCGCGCCACCAGCCTGCTCATCGGCACCAACCACGCGGCCCTGCTTGCCGCCTGCGACAAGGCCCGCGAGCTGGGCTACAACGTGGCCCCGCTCACCTGCCTGCTCACCGGGGAGGCGCGGGAGGTGGCCAAGTTTCTGGCGGGCATCGCGCTCGACGTGCGGCGCACGGAGATGCTGGTGAAGCGCCCGGCCTGTGTGATTATTGGCGGGGAGACCGTGGTGACCCTGACCGGTGAGGGCAAGGGCGGCCGCAACCAGGAAATGGCCCTGGCCTTTTTGGCGGAGCTGGAGCGCGACCCGGAGCACGGGCGCGGCATCGGGTTCCTTTCCGCCAGCACCGACGGCAGCGACGGCCCAACGGACGCCGCCGGGGCCTATGCCTCGGCCACTATGCTGGAGCGCGCGCGCGAGGCGGGGCTTTCCACCGCTGCGGCGCTTAAGGCCAACGATTCGTACCACTTCTTCGAGGCCATCGGCGGCCTGTACAAGACCGGCCCCACCATGACCAACGTGTGCGACCTGCACATGTTGCTGGTGGAGTAAGGCCAAGGCCTTCGGGCGTTTGGCCGAGGCGTCTGGGCGGGCTAGGCCTTGGTCCCCCGGCGCACCAGCACCAGGGAGAAGTAGCTGGGCTTGTCCGGCACGGCGTCCAGGCTGGTGATGACCTCCTGCCCTTCGTGCCCCAGGCGGGTGACGAACACCGCGCAATCCGCCAGCCCCAGGCGCGTCAGCACCCGGCGGATGACCGGCATGTTCTTGTAGGCCTTCAGGATCACTGCGGAGTCCGCCGCGCTGAGGATGCGTTCCAGCTCCTCCTCCGCGCACACGCCGGAAACCACCGCCAGGTTCTCGCCGCTTTCCACCAGCACGCGGCCGGTATGCGCCGCCGCCGCCTGATAGCTGGTGATGCCTGGAATTATCTGCATGGGGATGTCCCTGAGCCTTCCGTTGAGGGTTTGCAGCAGGTAGCCGAAGGTGCTGTAAGTCAGCGGGTCGCCAAGGGTGAGGAACGCGGCGTTCCTGCCCTGGGCCAGCAGGCCGAGGACGACCTCGGCGTTGGCGTCCCAGGCGGCGTCCAGCACGGCCTGGTCGCGGGTCATGGGGAAGTTCAGCCGAACGATATCCACGCCTTCGCGCAGGTGCGGGGCGGCGATGCTCTGGGCCAGGGAGAAGTCGTTTTTGGTGGAGGCGGCCGCCAGCACCACATCGACATGCTTCAGCGTATTCACGGCCTTGAGCGTGATGAGCTCCGGGTCGCCGGGGCCGACGCCAATTCCGTAAAGCGTTCCGTACGTGGTCATTTCCTGTCCTTCTTCCTTGTGGCCCCATGCTTGGCGGCCGTGCTTTTGTCCGTCGTCAGGCTGATTCCCGGGTGCAGCAGCCCGGCCAGCTCCTCGGCGGCGTCGATGCTCTGCGGGCCGGGGCGGGAGTACTTGTGCTCGTCCACAAACCAGGCGCGGCCCGCCACCGTGGCGGCCAGGGTGCGCAGGCGCGGGCGCTTGGTCAGCGGCAGGGGGGCCGGGTTCATGGGCCCGCGCTGGATGAGGTACGCGTCCGGGTTGAGCCGCACGATCTCCTCCTCGCTCAGCCTTGCGAATTTGGCGCGGTCTTCCACGCAATTCAGGCCGCCGGCCTTGCGGATGATCTCCGCCACCATGCCGGAGCGCCCTGCGGCCAGCATGTTGGGCGAGCGCACCTCGAAGAACACGCGGGGCCGCTCGGTGGTTTGCGCCACCCTGGCCTCCACTTTGGCTTCCAGCGCCGCCAGCCGCGCCTCCATGCCGCGCACCATGCCTTCGGCCTGCGCCTCCGCCCCGGTGAGCACGCCCACGCGGCGGATGACGCTGAACAGCTCGGCGAAGGTTGCGGCGTGGAACACCGCCACGCGCACCCCGTGCTTGCGCAGGGCCTCCACGGGCAGGGCGGCCTCCTTGCGGCCCGTCATCTGGAGCACAAGGTCCGGCCTGTGGGCCAGCACGGCCTCGATGTTCGGGCGCATGTGCGTGCCGATGACCGGCAGCCGCGTGATGGACGCGGGCGTTTTGTCGGCGCTGGTGCGCGCCACAAGAACCTCCGCCCGGCCCAGGCCGTGCAGAATTTCGTTGAAGGCCCCGTACAGGGCGATGACGCGCCCGGCGGGCCGCTCCAGCGTTATGGTCTGCCCCTGGTCGTCGGTGACGCTGATGGTCCCGGCCATTGCCGGGGCTCCCCAGGCCGCCTCAGCCCAGAGGAGCAGCAGCAGCGCCAGGAACCAGATGCGCCTGGGGCGCGCCGGTGACGGGGTGCGCCGCCACGCGGATGTCCGTCTCATAGATGTCCTTCAGGTTTGCCTCGGTGAAAATTTGGGCCGTGGGGCCGTCCAGCACCAGCCGCCCGGCCTTGAGGAACACCAGCCTGGGGCAGTACAGCGCGGCCAGGTTCAGGTCGTGCACGGCGGTGAGGATGGCCGAGCCGGTGCCGTTCAGCTTGGCCAGCAGATCGTAGGCCTCCACGCGGCGGCCCATGTCCATGGCCGAGGCCGCCTCGTCCAGCAGCAGGATGTCCCGGCCCTGGGCCAGGGCGCGGGCCAGCAGCACGCGTTGCAGCTCTCCGCCGGAAAGTTCCGTGGCCTGGCGGTCGGCCAGGTCGTGGGCGTGGGCATCGCGCAGGGCGGCCTCGGCGGCGGCAAGGTCCTGGGGGCCGTAGCCGGAGAGCAGCCCGGTGTGCGCGTAGCGGCCCATGAGCACCAGCTCGCGCACGGTATAGCCCGCAGGGGCCTCCAGGCGCTGCGGCACGCAAGAGACGCGCCTGGCCCGTTCCCGCGTGGAAAGTTGCCGCAGGTCCGCGCCGCCAAGCTCAATGCGCCCGGATGCCGGGGCTAGCAGGCCGGTGAGCGCCAGGAGCAGGGTGGACTTGCCCGCGCCGTTGGGTCCGCACAGGCCCACCAGTTCGCCGCGCCGCAGGGTCAGGTCGATGTCGCGCAGCACGGTTTTGCCGCCGTACCCGCAGCTGAGGTTCGTCACGCGGATCATGGTTTCCGCCGTCATGCCTTCCCCCGGGCGCTCTTGCCCAGCAGCAGGCAGAAAAACGGGCCGCCGATGAGGGCCGTGACCACGCCCACGGGCAGTTCCGCGCCGCCGGGCAAAATGGACCGGGCCAGCACATCGCTCCACAGCAGCAGCAGCGCGCCCAGCAGGGCCGAGGCCGGGATGAGCACCGCGTGGCCGGCGCCCAGCAGCATCCGCAG
>JAVBYL010000348.1 GCA_030824035.1 Humidesulfovibrio sp. | reverse complement strand
TCGGAGGTGCGCGGAGCCACGGACAACGTCGCCAGCGGCAGCGAGGAGCTTTCCGCCTCCAGCGAAACCCTCTCCCAGGGCGCCACGGAGCAGGCCGCCAGCATCGAGGAGGTCTCCTCCAGCGTGGAGGAGATGGCCGCCAACATCCGCCAGAACGCCGACAACGCCCAGCAGACCGAGAAGATCGCCCTGCAGGCCGCCAAGGACGCCCAGGAGGGCGGCGTGGCCGTGGGCCAGGCCGTGGTGGCCATGAAGAACATCGCCGAGAAGATCAGCATCATTGAGGAGATTGCCCGGCAGACCAACCTGCTGGCGCTGAACGCCGCCATCGAGGCCGCCCGCGCGGGCGAGCACGGCAAGGGCTTTGCGGTGGTCGCGGCGGAGGTGCGCAAACTTGCCGAGCGCAGCGGCAACGCGGCTGGCGAAATCAGCGATCTGTCCAGCTCCACGGTCACCGTGAGCGAGAAGGCCGGGGAGATGCTGACGAAGCTGGTGCCGGACATCCAGCGCACCGCCGAGCTGGTGCAGGAGATAGCCGCCGCCACGGCCGAGCAGAACAGCGGCGCCATGCAGATCAACAAGGCCATCCAGCAGCTCGACAACGTCATTCAGCAGAATGCCTCGGCCTCTGAGGAGATGGCGAGCACCAGCGAGGAGCTTTCCAGCCAGGCCCAACAGCTGCAGCACACCATGAGCTTCTTCCGCGTGGAGGACGGCGGCGGTGTCATCCGCCCCCGCAAGCCCAAGGCCCTGCCCCCTGGCCCCAGCGCCCAGCACGCGGCCAAGGCGTCGTCCACAGCGGGCACGGCCCCCACTGCGTCGGGCAAAGCTGGCTCCGGCAAAGCCCCCCGCGCCAGCGGCGGGGGCATCGACCTGGACCTGAGCCCGGACGGTGATGACAGCGACTTCGAGAAGTTCTAGGGTCGCGGCGGGAGCCGCAGCCAGGACAACCGCCCAGGGCGATAGCCAGGACGACCCCCAGGAGGCAGCATGGCAGAGGAAAAACACACGGAGTCCAGTCAGCACCTGACCTTTTCCCTGGGCAAGGAGATCTTCGCCCTGGACATAGCCAGCGTGCGCGAAGTGCTGGAGCTCACCGCGATTACGAAAATTCCCCGCACGCCGGACTTCATGCGCGGGGTCATCAACCTGCGCGGCCACGCCGTGCCCGTGATGGACATGCGCCGCAAGTTCGGCATGCCCGCCGGGGAAACCACCGTGGACACCTGCATCATCATCGTTGAGGTGGACTACGAGGGCGAGCTCATCGTCATGGGCGGCCTGGTGGACTCCGTGCGCGAGGTGTTCGAGATACCGGCCGAGCGCATCGAGGTGGCCCCGCGCATGGGCACGTCCATCAGCACGGACTACATCAAGGGCATCGGCAAGCAGGACGAGGTCTTCCTCATCATCCTGGACATCGCCAAGGTCTTCTCCTCCGCGGAGCTGGCCCTGGCCAAACAGGTGCAAAAGGACGCGGCCTAGGGCGCGCCCCGTGCCGGCCCTGCCGGGCGATACATCAAACGCCCCCGCCGAGGTTCTGCCTTGGCGGGGGCGCTGCGTTTGCGGAGAGTGGCCAGCGGCCTAGGGCTGGGGCTCGGTCAGGGTCTCCACCCCCCAAATGTCGCTGGCGTATTCGGCAATGGCCCGGTCGGAGGAGAAGAAGCCCATGCCCGCGGTGTTCAGGATGGACTTTTTGACCCACAGCTCGCGCGCGCGGTACAGGTTGGCCACCTGCTTCTGGGTGTCCACATAGGAGCGGAAGTCGGCCAGGAGCATCCAGCGGTCGCCGTTGGCCAGCAGGGCGTCGGTGATGGGCCGGAACAGGTCGTGCTGCAGGGGCGAGAAGTGCCCGGAGGCGATGAGGTCAATGACGCGGTGCAGGGTCTCGTCCTTTTGGTAGAACTCCCAGGGGTTGTAGCCGCGCGCTTGCAGGGCGTTCACCTCCGGGGTGGTCATGCCGAAGAGGAAGAAGTTCTCCTCGCCCACGCGCTCGCGTATTTCCACGTTGGCCCCGTCGAGAGTGCCTATGGTCAGCGCGCCGTTTAGGGCGAACTTCATGTTGCCGGTGCCGCTGGCCTCCGTGCCGGCCAGGGAGATCTGCTCCGAGAGGTCGGTGCCGGGGATGATCTTCTCCGCGTTGGACACGCAGTAGTTGGGCAGGAAGGCCACGTTCAGCAGGGCCGCCACCTTGGGGTCGCGGGCGATGGTGTCTGAAACCGCGTGGATGAGCCGGATGATGAGCTTGGCCATGCGGTAGCCGGGCGCTGCCTTGCCGCCGAAGATCACCGTGCGCGGGGCGATGTCCGCGCCGACCTTGCCCGCCCGGATGTCGTCGTACAGGCTGACGAGGTGCAGCACATTGAGCAGCTGGCGCTTGTACTCGTGGATGCGCTTCACCTGCACGTCAAACAGCGTGTCCGGGTCCATGTTCTTGTTGATTTTGTAGCGGGCGTACTCGGCCAGGCGCTGCTTGTTGCGGTGCTTCACCTTGGCCCAGCGGGCGCGGAACTCGCTGTCCTCCGCAAAGGGGCGCAGCTCCTGCAGGCGTTCCAGCCGGGTGAGCCAGCCGGTGCCGATGGCCTCGGTGATGAGTTCGGCCAGGCCGGGGTTGCACTGGCGCAGCCAGCGCCGGGGGGTAACGCCGTTGGTCTTGTTGTTGAAGCGGTCCGGAAACAGGGCGTGGAAGTCGCTGAAGGTGCTGGCCTTGAGGATGTCTGAGTGCAGGGCCGAAACGCCGTTGACGGAGTGGGAGCCCAGCACGGCCAGGTTGGCCATGCGCACGCGCTTGCCGAAGTCCTCTGAGATGAGGGACACGCGGGAGAGCAGGCCGTCGTCGCCGGGGTGGGACTTGCGCACCTCGTCCAGGAAGCGGCGGTTGATCTCGTAGATGATCTGCATGTGCCGGGGCAGCACGCGGGTCATCAGGTCCACGGGCCAGTGCTCCAGCGCCTCGGGCATCACGGTGTGGTTGGTGTAGGCAAAGGTTCCCACGCAAACCTTCCAGGCGTCGTCCCATGGCATCAGGTGGTCGTCCACCAGAATGCGCATGAGCTCCGGGATGGCGATGGCCGGGTGGGTGTCGTTGAGCTGCACGGCCACGAACTGCGGCAGGTCCGCAAAGGTCTGGTGGTGCTTCAGGTGGCGGCGGGTGATGTCGTGGAAGGTGGCGGCCACGAAGAAATACTGCTGCTTCAGGCGCAGCTCCTGGCCTTCCACGAAGCTGTCCTGCGGGTACAACACCTTGGAGATGTTCTCGCTCTTGGCCTTGTCCTCAATGGCCTTGAGGTAGGCCCCGGAGTTGAAGAACTCCAGGTTGAAGTCGCGGCTGGACTTGGCGCTCCACAGCCGCATGTTGATGACATTGCCGTTCTCGTAGCCGGGGATCATCATGTCGTAGGCCATGGCCATGACCTTTTCCCCGCCCTCCCAGATGTAGCGCAGGCGCCCCGCGTCGTCGGTGTAGGAGCGCACCTGGCCGTGGAACTGCACCGGGAACAGGTAGCCCGCGCGGTCGTACTCCCAGGGGTTGCCGAAGCGCAGCCAGTTGTCCGGGCGCTCCACCTGCCAGCCGTCCTGGATGCTCTGGTGGAAAATGCCGTACTCGTAGCGGATTCCGTAGCCATAGGCCGGTATGCCCAGGGTGGCCATGGAGTCCAGGTAGCAGGAGGCCAAGCGCCCCAGGCCGCCGTTGCCCAGGCCCGCGTCCCACTCGGTCTCGGTCACTTCCTCGAAGTCCTGGCCCATCTCGGCCAGGGCCTGGCGCACCTGCTCCTCCATGCCCAGGCAGATGACGTTGTTTTTGAGGGACCGGCCCACCAAAAACTCCAGGGAGAGGTAGTACACGCGTTTAGCGCTCTCGTCGTAGTAGGAGCGCTGGGTGCGAATCCAGTGCTCGGCCATGCGCTCGCGGATGGTGTAGGCCAGGGCCTTGAAGTAGTCGAAGATGCCCGCGCGCGTTATGTCCTTGCCCAGGAAGGAGAACATGTGCTTGCGTATTTCTTCCTTGAGGTTCTCCACCGGCGTGCAGAACGATTCGGGGACTATGGGGTCCGCGACCTTTGCGGGGCGCACAGGGCGCGTGTTCGCGGCCTTGGGGGGTGTCGTTGCTTTCTTGGCTGCCATGGGAACCTCGGGAAGTTGAATGTGCCTGAACGCCGCTTCCGCGCGCAGTTCCTGGGAAATTATAGTATTCATTTTTTGCCCGCATTTATCGGAAAAGGCAAGGAGGAAGCGCGAAGGAAAAATGCGGCTGGCCTTGACTCTGGCGAATGAAGCGGTATTATGGAAATCATATACCCCCCATAGGTATGTCACACCAGCAAAGGAGGATATGCATGAGCCAATTTGCAGCCGGACGGCCGTGGAACCCTTACATTGCCGGGGCGCTGGCGGGATTGTTGATGGTGTTCTCGGTGTATGCCACGGGCAAATACTTTGGCGCGTCCACCACATACGTGCGCTCCGCGGGCATGGTGGAGCGTGCGCTGGATGCCGACCACGTGGAAGGCAACGCGTATTTCGCCAAGGAAAAACCCATCATCGACTGGCAGTGGATGTTTGTGGCGGGCATCGTGGTCGGCTCCCTGGGAGCGGCGTCCCTCAGCCGCACCTTCAAGGTCCAGGCCGTGCCCGACCGCTGGGCCGGGCGCTTTGGCCCCTCGCCCGGCAGACGCTACGCAGCGGCCTTTGCGGGCGGCATCGTGGCCATGTTCGGCGCCAGGCTGGCCGATGGCTGCCCCAGCGGGCACGGGCTTTCCGGCACGCTGCAACTGGCCGCCAGCGGCTATGTGGCCCTGGCGTGCTTCTTCCTGGGCGGGCTGGTCGTGGCCCGGATTTTGTACGGCGGGAGGGCATAAACCATGGATCTGCTGTTCGGACTTGCCACGGGCATCGTGTTTGGCGTGCTGCTGCAACGGGCGGAGGTCATCCGCTACGACAGGCAACTGGGAGCGCTGCTGCTGAAGGACATGACCATCGTGAAGTTCATGCTTTCCTCCGTGCTGGTGGGCATGGTGGGCGTGTACCTGCTGGTGGACCTGGAGCTGGCCAAGCTGTCCATCAAACCCTTGATTTTGGGCGGAACGGTGCTGGGCGGGCTGACCTTCGGCGTGGGCTGGGGGATTCTTGGCTACTGCCCGGGCACGGCCGGGGCCGCCCTGGGCGAGGGCCGCATCGACGCCATCGCGGGCATGCTGGGCATGCTGGTGGGCGCGGGGATTTACGCCGAGGCCTACCCGACTCTCAAGGCCAGCGTGCTCACCTGGGGCGACTACGGCAAGGTGACCATCCCGGCGGCGCTGGGCATGGGGCACTGGCCGGTCATCGTGGCCGTTTGCGTGGGTGGCGTGTTGCTGCTGCGCTACCTGGAGCGCAGGGGGCTCTAGTTGTCCGCTTTTGCCTCCGGCTGCAGCGAGGCCGGGGGCAGGTTGCGGAACAGGGCGTCGGTCTCGGTGAAGGCCTCGTGGTAGCAGCGGGCAAGGTCGCTCATGGCCAGGCCCGCGCTCTTGCCGATGCGCGCAGCCAGGTCCCAGTTGGCGCGCTCCATGGCCCGCACCAGCTCCAGCCACGCCCGGTAGGGGCTCTCGCCGCCTAGGAGCGCGATCTTGATGGCGTCGGCCACGGGTACCTTGGCCAGGGCCTGGGCCGGGGGCATTTCCAGTATGGACTCCAGGTGCGAGAGCAGGCCAAGAAGCGAGAGGGCGGCCACGTTGCGCTCCAGCCCGGCGGCGCGGGCCGCGCGCTGGAGAAAGTCCGCCCGCTGGGCGGCGTAGTAGCAGTATTCCTCATGCCGGGGCGAGGAGGCCATGCTGGTGAGCAGCACGATCTTGAGCCAGGCCTTGAGGGGCTTCCAGCCGGCCAGCACCAGGGCCTGCTGGATGGACTCCACCTTGCGGCCCAGGCCGAAGCCCGCGGAGTTGATGAACACGAGCAGACGGTAGGTGAGGGCCGCGTCGGCCTCCACCAGGCGGGTCAGCTCCTTGAAGTCGGCATCGGGCTTGTCCAGGCACTCCAGCAGGCGCAAGCGCGAAAGCTGGCTGGCCGTCACGGCCTTGTTGCTCGGCGGCAGGTCCATGCGGCTGAAGAAGAACCCCTGGAACAGGTCCGCGCCGGTTTGGCGGGCCTGGAGCATCTGCCGCCAGTCGTGCAGGTTGCGCACCTGGACCTTGGGGCCCACGGACTTGGCCTCCAGCACGAGCTTGGCAAGCCGCTGGGGGTCCGGGTCCATGTCCAGGATGAGCACATCCGCCTGGCGCGCAAGGTCGCGGCAGGAGTAGCGGTTGCGGAACCCGCTCACGGCGATGCCGTAACCGTCGCGCTTCAGCTCGGCCACGGCCTCGGGCAGGTTCTTGGTGTCGCCCACGGCCTCCTCCAGCTCTATCTGCACGCCCTGGGGCCCTATGAGCCTGGGCATGCCGTCCAGCAGGGCGGAGGTGTCGAAGCACACCTGGGTGTTGTGGCCAGGCGCGCTGCGCTGGGGCATGTAGGCCTCCAGCAGCACGCTGGCGGTGAGCTCATCCGCAAACAGCGGGCCGCCCCCATCCAGCTGGAAAAAGCTTAAGGTTGTTCCCCACGGCCGTAGACGCTGGTCGAAGACCGGCTGACGGGTGACCATAAGGTTCGCCTCACAAAGCTTGCAGTCCATAACCACTCGTTTTTTCTGCCCGTATGTTTCCCTGGAAGGCGGTGCTGACATGGAGGCGTTTTTTGCCGGAACAAAAGCGCAAAAGAATACCTCTACGTAATTTATTGCCCTGAACTCATAAAAATTGCAAGGCGAATCTCCGGTGGGTGGAGTTCAGGCCTTGGAGCGTGCAACCTTCATGGCCTCCAGCAGCTGGCCGTTGACAAAGAGCCCGCCGTGCCCGCGGCCCAGGCGCACGCCCGGCTTGACCGCGCCGTGGAAGTCCGAGCCGCCGCTGGCCAAGAGGCCCAGCTTCTCGGCCAGGCGGGCCACCAGGGCGGTGTACTGGTCGGAGTGCTCGGTGTAGTACACCTCCACCCCGTCCAGCCCCTGGCCCTTGAGCTCCGTGAGCAGGGCCTCCAGCCGGTTGGCCTGCTGGGTGAGCAGGTACGGGTGGGCCAGCACGGCCAGGCCGCCATCGGCGTGCACGGCGCGTATGGCCTCCGCCGGGGTGAGCTTTTCCTTGGGGACGTAAGCCAGGCCGTCCTTGCCCAGAAAGCGCTGGAAGGCCTCCTCGAAGGAGCGCACGGCCCCCTGGGCCAGCATGGCCTGGGCGATGTGCGGGCGGCCCACCACTCCGGCCGCGCGGGAGGCCACGTCGTCGTGCTCCAGGTGCACGCCCACCTCGCGCAGCTTGGCCAGCATGATGGCGTTGCGGCGGGCGCGGGCCTCGCGGATGCGCGTCAGCTCCGAGACGAGCGCCCCGGGCCTCTCATCCACAAACAGCGCCAGCATGTGCGTGGGCAGCCCGGCGAAGTCGAGGGAAAGCTCGCACCCGGGCACCAGCTCGATGCCCTGGCGGGCGGCCTCGCCCCTGGCTTCCGGCAGGCCCTCGAAGGTGTCGTGGTCCGTGAGGGCGATGGCGGAGAGTCCGGCCTCCTTGGCCGCGCGCATGAGCTCCGTGGGCGTGTAGGTGCCGTCGGAGGCGGTGGAGTGGGTGTGCAGGTCAATGCGCGCGTGCATGGGAACTCCGCATAGATGGGTGGCGATGTTGCAAGGATATCGTATCGCCAATTGCC
>JAVBYL010000136.1 GCA_030824035.1 Humidesulfovibrio sp. | reverse complement strand
TGCTGCCCTAACCTCAACAGGTTCCCCATGCGGGAGCGGGCCCTTCGGGGCCTTGCTCCCGCCGAATTTCCCGCCCCGCCCCCCCTGGCGGTGCGGACCACCGGCGAGAGAGGCAGCACGAGCGCCCGCGCCACAGCCCACAGGACAAACGAGGTGCCACCCATGAGCGACATGAACAGATTGGCTGATTTGATGGCCGAGAAGGCCGGGCTGGTTTCAGCCATCGTCTCTCGGGTAAAGTCCCTGGGCGAGGCCTTTGCCTACACCCTGGACGTGTGCGACAAAAAGGAGGCCTGCCAGCTCCTGCCCTCCGGGTGCGAGTCCGACCTCTCCACCGGGGCCGAGGCCCTGTGCGAGACCAAGCTGGGCAAGATCATCGCCGCCCCGGCCCTCCCGGCCGAGCAGGCGAAGACCCTGGGCGACCTCTGCGCGGAGCGCGGCGTCACCTTCATCACCGGCGGCATGCGCGAGCACCTGGGCGGCATCGACATCGGCTTCACCGTGGCCCTGCGCGGCATTGCCGAAACCGGCACCTTCGTGCTCGACTCCAAGAGCGAGGAGCTGCGCCTGTCCACCATGTTGTGCGAGGTGCACATCTGCGTGGTGCCCCTGAGCGTCATCCGCGAGACGAGCTACGACGTGGAGAGCGACCTGCGCGCCCTGTGCAAGGACTACCCGGCCTACGTGGCCTTCATCACCGGCGCCTCCCGCACCGCCGACATCGAACGCGTGCTGGCCATCGGCGTGCACGGCCCGCTGGAGCTGCACATTCTGCTTTTGGAGGACAACTAACATGCAAAACGCACGCAACCTCAAGCAGTACCGCGGCGAGATGCAGGGCGCGCTGGACAATGATTTCCTGCGCACCGCCATGGACAACTTCGCCGTGGCCTACCGCGCCTCCCGCGCCAACGCCTTCAAGGGCATGGACCTGGAAGGGCTCATCCGCGACATCGCCAATGCCAAGGACCAGGCCATGGCCCGCATGGACGACCTGCTGGTGGAGTTCACTAAGAACGCCGAGCGCATGGGCATCACCGTGCACGTGGCCAAAACCGCCCAGCAGGCCAATGAGATCATCGGCCAGATCGCCCAGAAGTCGAACGTGAAGCGCATCGTCAAATCCAAGTCCATGACCGCCGAGGAGACGCTCTTAAACCACCACCTGGAGGACCTGGGCCTGGAGGTGACGGAGACGGACCTTGGCGAGTGGATCATCCAGCTGCGCCACGAGGGCCCGACCCACATGGTCATGCCCGCCATCCACCTTTCGCGCAACCAGGTGGCCGATCTGTTCACCGAGGTCACCGGCGCCAAGCAGGACAACGACATCCAGAAGCTGGTGAAGGTTGCCCGCCGCGAGCTGCGCGCCAAGTACGTGCAGGCCGAGATGGGCATCAGCGGAGGCAACTTCGCCGTGGCCGAAACCGGCACCATCGCCCTGTGCACCAACGAGGGCAACGGCCGCCTGGTGACGACCCTGCCGCGCGTGCACGTGGCCCTGGTCGGCCTGGACAAGCTCACCCCCACCCTGGGCGATGCGTTGCGCGTCATCCGCGCCCTGCCCAGAAACGCCACGGGCCAGGCCATCACCTCCTACGTCACCTGGATCACCGGCCCTGGCGAGTGCAAGGGCTCCCCCACCGGCAAGAAGGAAATGCACGTGGTGTTCCTGGACAACGGCCGCCGCGCCATCGCCAAGGACCCCGTGTTCTCCCAGGTTTTGCGCTGCGTGCGCTGCGGCGCCTGCGCCAACGTGTGCCCGGTGTACCGTCTAGTGGGCGGCCACCAGTACGGCCACATCTACATCGGCGCCATCGGCCTCATCCTCACCTACTTCTACCATGGCCGCGAGAAGGCCAAGAACCTGGTGCAGAACTGCATCAACTGCGGCGCGTGCAAGGCCGTGTGCGTGGGCGGCATCGACCTGCCCAGGCTCATCAAGGAAGTCCACGCCCGCATCCAGGACGAGGAAGGCCACCCACTGCCGAGCCAGATGCTGGGCATGGTGCTCAAGAACCGCAAGATGTTCCACACCCTGCTGCGTTCCGCCCGGGCGGTGCAGAAGCCGGTGACGGGCGGCACGCCGTACCTGCGCCACCTGCCCATGATCTTCGCGCGGGGCCAGGAGTTCCGCGCCCTGCCAGCCATCGCCGACAAGGCCTTCCGCGACCAGTTCGAGGCCATCCGGCCCCGCGTGGCCACGCCCAAGTACCGCGTGGCACTGTTCTCCGGCTGCGTGCAGGACTTCGTGTACCCGGAGCAGGCCGTTGCCGCCGTGAAGATCCTGGCCAAGCACAACGTCTCCGTGGATTACCCCATGGACCAGTCGTGCTGCGGGCTGCCCGTGCAGATGATGGGCGAGCGCGAGGCCAGCAAGAGCGTGGCCCAGCAGAACGTCACGGCCTTCGACCCGGCCGCCTACGATTACATCCTGACCCTGTGCGCCTCCTGCGCCTCGCACCTGAAGCACGGCTACCCGGACATCCTGGGCAAGGACCCCAAGCTGGCCGTGAAGGTGCAGCAGTTCGCGGACCGCGTCATCGACTTCAGCTCCTTTGTGCATGATGTGCTGGGTGTTGCGCCGGAGCAGTTCCGCCCCGACGGCAAGAAGACCACCTACCACGCGCCCTGCCACCTCTGCCGGGGCCTGGGCGTCACCAAGGCCCCGCGTGAGCTCATGACCATCGGCGGCCTGGACTACCTGCCCGCGAACGAGGAGGACGTGTGTTGCGGCTTTGGCGGCACCTACTCCATGAAGTTCCCGGAACTTTCCGCGGAGCTGCTCAAGAAAAAGCTTGCGAACGTCGAAAAGACGGGCGCAGAATTGCTGCTCACGGACTGCCCTGGCTGCATCATGCAGCTGCGCGGCGGCCTGGAGGCCAAGGGCAGCGCCATGCAGGTGAAGCACATCGCCGAGGCCCTGGCCGACCGGCTGAAATAGACCAGAGACGCTGTACTCCCGGAGGACTGCTGAATGAAGGAAGTTCGCAAGCGCGCCAAGGAGCTCATGGAGGGCTACTGCAAAGTGTGCCCCATCTGCAACGGCAAGGCCTGCGCCGGGGAAGTTCCCGGCATGGGCGGCCTGGGCACGGGCTCCTCGTTCATGAACAACGTCCAGGCCCTTGCGACCCTCCGGTTCAACATGCGCCTCGTGCACGACTGTGAAGCGCCGAGCACCGCCACGGAGGTGCTCGGCCTCAAACTCGCCATGCCCGTTCTGGCCGCGCCCATCGGCGGCATCAGCTTCAACATGGGTGGCAAGATAACCGAGGAAGACTACGCCGAGGCCGTTTTGGGCGGCTGTGTGGACAAGGGCGTCATCGGCTGCAGCGGCGACGGCGTGCCCCCGTTCATCCACGAATCCGGCTTTACGGCCATCCAGGCCCTTGGCGGGGCGGGCATCCCCTTCGTCAAGCCCTGGGAAGACAAGGAGCTGTTCGAGAAGCTGGATAAGGCCGCCGCCACCGGCGCCCCGGTCATCGGCATGGACATCGACGCCGCCGGACTGGTGACCCTGCGCCTCATGGGACGGCCCGTGGGCCCCAAGACCGTGGCCAAGCTGAAGGACATCATCGCCCACGTTCCGGCCAGGTTCGTCATCAAGGGCATCATGACCGCCGACGACGCCAAGCGCGCCGTAGACGCCGGGGCAGCTGGCATCGTGATTTCCAACCACGGCGGCCGCGTGCTGGACCACACCCCCGGCACCGCCGAGGTGCTGGCGAGCGTGGCCGATGCGGTGAAGGGCCAGATCGCCATCCTGGCCGATGGCGGCGTGCGCACCGGCGGCGACGTGCTCAAGATGCTGGCCCTGGGCGCGGACGCTGTCATGGTGGGCCGCCCGGTGGCCATCGCGGCCCTCGGCGGCGGGCGCGAGGGCGTGGGCAAATACCTGGACCAGCTGCGCGGCGAGCTGCTCCAGGCCATGATCCTCACCGGATGCCAGGACGTGGCCTCCGCCGGGCGGCACATCCTGTTCCAGCCCTAGGAGGTCTCGCATGGCGCACAATACGGCGCAGAATATGGCGCAAGAAGGCACGGACGGGCTTGGGGCTGTCGGCCTGGGCCTGGCGGCGGGCGGAGTCTTCGTGCTCACCCTGCTGCTTCCTCCCGGCCTGGCGAGCCTTCTCACCGATCAAACCTTCCACCTGGGGCTGCCGCAGTTTGTGGCGGCCCTGTGCGTTTCCGGGGTGGCCGCTTTTTGGCTGTACCGGCGCGAGTGCTCGCTGGCCGGGCGACGGGCGGCGCAGCGGGCGGAGCGTGAGGGCCTGCGGGTTGAGCTGAAGCGCCAGACCGGCCTGGCCCAGGGCATTTTGGGCGGCCTGCCCATGCCGTTTTTGCTGGTGGACGAGCAGGAGCGCGCGCTGCACTCCAACGCCGAATGCCTGCGCATGCTGGAACTGGACGGCAAGCCCGAGGACTACTACGGCCAGACCCTGGCCCAGATTTTCTACAACGACCCCGGCCGCAAGACCGCGGTTGGCCGCAGCATCAAGGACGGCGAGGTGTTCCGCAACCTGCAGGTGGAAATCAAGGGGCACAGGGGCGGCACGCGCCACGTGCTGGCCAACGTGTTTCCCATCCACGACGCCGACCGCAAGTGCCTTGGCGGGCTGTGCCTGTACCTGGACATGACCGAGCTGAAGCAGAAGGAGCTGGTCATCGTTCAGAAGAACGAGAGCATCAGCAAGACGGCGGACGACGCCAACGCCCTGTGCCAGCGCCTGCGAGGGGCGTCCTCCCAGCTTTCCGCCAGCGTGGACCAGACCGGACGCGGCACCGAGGCCCAGAAGTCACGGCTGGAGGGCATCGGCCTTTCCATGAGCCAAATGAGCGAGGCCGTGGTGGACGTGGCCCGCAGCGCCACCGGCGCCTCCCAGGGCGCGGACGCCACCCGTCAGCAGGCGGAGCAGGGCGCGCGCGTGGTGGGGGATGTCATCGCCGCCATCAGGAGCGTGGCGGAGCGCACCCAGGCCATGCAGGACCGCCTGTCCGAGCTGGACAGCCAGGTGTCCGGCATCGGGCAGATCCTGAACGTCATCACCGACATCGCCGACCAGACCAACCTGCTGGCGCTCAACGCCGCCATTGAGGCGGCCCGGGCGGGCGACGCCGGGCGCGGGTTCGCCGTGGTGGCGGACGAGGTGCGCAAGCTGGCGGAAAAGACCATGACCGCCACCAAGGAAGTGGGGGAGGCCATCGGCTCGGTGCAGCAGGGCGCGCGCCGCGTTTCCGAGGGCATGGCCGGGGCCACGCAGGCCGTTTCGACCAGCACCACCCTGGCGGACAGCGCCGGGCAGTCGCTGCAGGAGATTTTGCGCATTTCCCAGGGCTCGGCGGACCAGGTGCGCAGCATCGCCACGGCCTCGGAGGAACAGTCCGCCTCGGCGGAGGAGATTTCGCGGGCCGTGGAGGAGGTGCTGGGCGTTTCCAACCGCACGGCCCACGACATGGCCGAGGCCACCCGCGCCGTGGAGGCCCTGGCGAGAATGGCGGACGAGTTGACGGACATCATCACCAAAATGCAGACCTGCTGACACACGCAGGCACAGCAGCGAAGGAGCGAGCCAATGATCAAGCACATCGTGATGTGGACCCTGAAGGACAGCGCCGAGGGCGCGGACAAGGCCGCCAACGCCAAGAAGATGAAGGAGCTGCTGGAGGCCCTGCCGCCGCTCATCCCCGTTTTGCGCGCGCTGGAAGTGGGCACCGATGTGTTCGCCGCCGCCCCGGCCTGCGATGTGATCCTGTACACCGCCTTCGACACCCGCGCCGACCTGGACGTCTACCAGGCGCACCCGGAGCACCAGAAGGTCGTGGCCTTCGTCAAACAGGTGGTGGCCTCGCGCAGCGTGGTGGACTACGAGGTGTAGGCTGCCGCCGCACCACAGTGAGATTCAATGCGAAGTGCCCGGTTTTCCGGGCACTTTTTTTACACAGCCGATTGGCCTTGTGCTTGTCCCGTTCTCGGCATATCATCGAAATACGTAATTTGCGGATAGTTTTTCTCTATCAACAGACGCTTGACTATGCGAGGGGTGAATGGGAAGCGACGCGCGTGATTGCAAGGATACTGCCGTGGTGGACATGTTGCTCCTGGCCGGGCTGGAGAGCGAGGAACTGGCGCACGCCTTGGGAGCAGGCGAGCAGGCATATGCCGATGCGCTGTACCTGCTCACGCGCATGCGCTTTACCCCGGAGGACGCCAAGTGCTTTTGGGAAGAGATAGCCCGCCACCACACGGACCTGACCCGGCTGCTGGGGCGGGACGTGGGCCTGCGGGTGGCCGTGTGCGACTACTTCACCAACCTGCACCCCAAGATGCGCAACCCCATCATCGTGGAAGTGCAGGTGCTGCTGCAAAAGGAGCAGGGCGCCCTGGTGGACGAGCTCACCGGACTGTACAACCGCCGCTACTTCAACGACGCCATCGCCCGCGAGGTGGAGCGCTACAAGCGCTTCGGCCAGCGTTTTTCCCTCATCATGCTTGATGTGGACCACTTCAAGCGCTTCAACGACACTTACGGCCACACCGCCGGCGACGACGCCCTCAAGGTGGTGGCGGAGGTGCTGAAGGCCACGGCCCGCACCTTCGACCATGTGGTGCGCTACGGCGGGGAGGAGTTCGCGCTCATTTTGCCGCACACGGACAGCGAGCAGGCCTACGCCGCGGCGGAGCGCATGCGCCTGGCCATCAGCGGCCGCCCGGTGCAGGCGGGTGGGCTGGACATAGCCATCGCCGCCAGCCTGGGCACGGCCACCTTCCCGGAGGACGCCATCAATGCCCGCGAGCTGGTGAACCGCGCGGACGAGGCCCTGTACGAGGCCAAGCAGATGCGCAACCGCACTTGCGTTTTTGTGGAAAAGAGCCGCCGCTTCCCGCGCGCGCCGCTGAACCTGCTGGTGAGCTGCAACGGCAACGCCTGCCACGGGGCCCAGGTGAAGGCCCTGAACATCAGCTTCGGCGGCATGCTCTGCGAGTCCACCGACCCCATCCTGCCCGGCACCACGGTGGAGCTTTCCCTTGAGGGCGGCGCGCCCGGCTCGGAGCCCATACGCCTGGGCGCGCGCGTGGTGCGGCTGGAGCGCGAGAGCGAGGAAGGCAGCTACGAGGTGGCCCTGGCCTTCGATCTCAAGGGCATGGAGGAGCGGCGGGCCCTGGTGCGCCTGGTGGAGCGCGACCAGCGCAGCGAGCCAGAGCCTCCGGCTGCACAGTCGGCCACACAGTGACCATGCGCCGGTAAAAAAGGCCATACTCCCTTGCGCCCCCGGTCTTCTGCGGATAAGCACTTCAGGATGACTGACCCCAGCCTGGGACCAGAGACACCGCCGAAGAACCGGCGGCCTTGGAGCGCGGCGACGCGGGCCCTGCCGTGGCCGGTGGCGCTGGTCCTCCTGGCTGCGCTTCTGCTCCCCGCGCTGGCCTTCGCGGCCTCCAGCGCGCCCGTCAGCAGCACCGACACCACCGTGCGGCTGCAGCTCAAATGGCGGCACCAGTTCCAGTTCGCCGGGTACTACGCCGCCGTGGAGCAAGGCTATTACCGCGATGAAGGCCTGGACGTGCACCTGGTGGAGGGCGCGCCCGGGCTTGTGCCATCGTCCAAGCTCGTCTCCGGCGAGGCGGACTTCGCGGTGGATTCCTCCTCCATCATCGTGCAGCGCCAGAACGGAGCCTCCCTGGTGGCCGTGGCCGCCATCTTCCAGCACTCGCCCAC
>JAVBYL010000326.1 GCA_030824035.1 Humidesulfovibrio sp. | reverse complement strand
ACCACCCGCACCCGCGGCAAACGTGTATCCGGAAAGCATGGAGGAGGGAGAATGCAACCAGCGCCAGCGCCCTCCTCCCTGGTCAAACGCCTGCTGCTTTCCACCACGCTCTCCACCGTGGCCATCACCTTCCTTGCCGTGGCGCTGGGCCTCGGCCTGGCCCTCAACGCGCGCAAGGAACAGCTGCGGGAAAGCGGCGAGCGGCACATGGCCTTCCTGGCGCAGTCCCTGGAGCCGCCTTTGTGGTCGCTGGACCAGGAGATGGCCAAGTCCATCGGCCTTGCCTTGTCGCAGGACCAGGACGTGGCCCTGCTGGAGATTTCCGGCGCCCACGGCGAGCCGCTGTTCCGCTACTCCAACGGCCAAAGCCTAGCCTTTGAAAGCCGCCAGGCCATACGGCACCAGGACCAGACCATCGGGCAGGTGCGCCTTGGCATGGCGGACCCGCAACGCACGCAGACCATCCTGAACCTGCTGCTCCCCGCCCTGGCCTTCGTGCTGCTGGCCATTGTGGTGCAGTCCGTTTCCGTGCGGCTGGTGCTGCGGCCCATGGTGGCGCGGGCCTTCGCGGGCCTCAATGGCCTGGTGGCGTCGTTGCGCGCCGGGGACTTTTCCGCCCGGCCCGGCATGAACCACGATGCGGAATTTTTGCCCCTGGTGCAGTTGCTGGGCAGCATGGCCGACACCATCGAGGGACAAGTGGCGCGCCTGCGCGAGGGCGAGGAACAGCTGCAAGCCATCTTCGACGGTGTGAGCGAGGCCATCTTTCTGCACGATCCCGCGACCGGGGCCATTCTGCGCACCAACCGCCGCATGCAGGAACTCTTTGGCTACAGCGAGGAGGAAGCCCTGCGCGTCCGGGTCGGCAAGCTCTCCGGGGGCAACTCCGACTACTCCGAGGAAAAGGCCCTGGCCCTGATACGCCGCGCCGCCGCAGGGGAGCGCCTCCGGTTCGAGTGGCTGACAGAGAACAAGGCGGGCCACAGGTTCTGGGTGGAGGTCTCGCTGTGCTCGGCCATGATCGGCCCGAACCTCAGCGTGCTGGCCGCCGTGCGCGACATAACCGACAGGAAGCTGGCCGAGGACGAGCTGCGCCGCCAGCGCCTGCTGCTGGAAAACATCATCAACACCATGCCCCAGGCCGTGTTCTGGAAGGACCGGGACAGCGCCTACCTGGGCTGCAACAAGCTTTTCAAGCACTATGCGGGCCTGCGGGAGTCGGATGACGTGCTGGGCCGCACGGACTACGAGCTGCCCGGCACCATGACCTTTGCCGAGCAGTACCGCGCCGACGACCAGGAAGTAATGCGCACGGCCGAGGCCAAGATGCACATCATTGAGCCCTTCCAGTGCGCGGACGGGACGACCATTTGGCTTTCCACCTCCAAGGTGCCCCTGAAGGACGAGCACGGCGCAAGCTACGGCGTGCTCGGCGTGTTCGAGGACATCACCGAGCGCAGGGCCGCGGAAGAACGCCTGCGGCAGAGCGAGGAGAAGTTCTCCCAGCTCTTCCAGCTCTCGCCGGAGGCCATCATGCTGGTGCACATGGACTCCACGCTTCTGGTGGACACCAACCGGGCCTTCACCATGCTTTCCGGCTACGAGCGCCACGAGGTCCTCGGCCGCTCGGTGGAGGACATCCGCTTCCACGTGGACCACGACCGCCGCGAGCTGCTGCTGAGCCTGCTGAAGCGCGAGGGCCGCGCGGAAAACTTCGAGCTGCCCCTGCGCCGCAAGGACGGGCGCGTGGCCCTGTGCTCCCTCACCTGCGCGGTGGTGGACATCGACGGCAACCGCCACATCCTGGTCATGGCCCGCGACATCACTGAGGTGAAGCGCATGCAGGAGATGATGGTGCAGACCGAGAAGATGATCTCCGTGGGCGGCATAGCCGCGGGCATTGCCCACGAGATAAACAACCCCCTGGGCATTGTGCTGCAGGCCGCGCAGAACCTGACCCAGCGCCTCAAGCCGGACTTTTCCAAAAACATCGAGGCCGCCCAGGCCGCCGGACTGGACCTGGCCGCCCTGGACCGCTACGCCCGGGCGCGCAAGCTGGGGCTGTTCTTGGAGGACATCCACTGCGCGGCCACGCGCGCCTCGGACATCATCCGGCACATGCTGGACTTCAGCCGCCGCAGCGAGTCGCAGCGCAAGCTGTGCAACCTGGCCGCCATCATCGACAAGGCCGTGGAACTGGCCAGCAGCGACTATGACCTGAAGAAGAGCTTCGACTTCAAGCGCATAAAAATCCTGCGCGACATAGACCCCGAGCTGCCCCAGGTGAACTGCACGGAAACCGAGATAGAGCAGGTGCTGCTGAACATTCTGCGCAACGCGGCGCAGGCCATGGGCAGCGTGGTGCCGCCCATCCAGGAGCCGCGCATCGAAATCCACGCCCATGCCACCCAAAGCCGCGTCCGCGTCGAAATTCATGACAACGGCCCAGGCATGACCATGGAGGTGCAGCGCCGCGTCTTCGAGCCGTTCTTCACCACCAAGCCCCCTGGCGTGGGCACGGGCCTGGGCCTCTCGGTGTCGTATTTCATCGTCACCAAGGGCCACCACGGAAGCCTCTTCGTCAGCTCCAAGCCTGGGGAGGGCGCGGCGTTCACCATGGTATTGCCCCTGGGCATGCCGGAAGACGCCCTGGAGGACGACAGCCGTGGCTGAACACCCCGCGCCGAAAATTGCGCCAGGGCCCGGCGTACCGGATGGCGGCAAGGCCCGCCTGCTGGTGCTGGACGACGAGGCCGCCATAGGCCGCCAGATGGCGGCGTTCTTGGAGGACTACGACGAATTCATGGTGCGCGTGGCCGCCTCGGCCGAGGAAGCCCTGGAAGAGCTGGCGGCCGCCACGGCGGACCTGTGCCTGGTGGACATGCGCCTGCCGGGCATGGGCGGGGAGGATTTCATCCTCCAGGCCGCGGCGCGGGGGCTGTGCCCGCGCTTCATCGTGCACACCGGCTCGGTGGATTTTGTTCTGCCCCAGGCCTTGCTGGACCTGGGCCTCACGTACGCCGATGTCTTCCTTAAGCCCGCGGACCTGCCCACCCTGCTGGACCACATGCGCGACACGCTGCGCACCCCCGGCAGGCTCGGCACCCCGGCGCCCGGCCTTATTCCCTAGCCAGGCCCTATTCCTAGCCAGGCCCTATTCCTAGCCAGGCCCTATTCCTAGCCAGTTGGACGTGCGGGCCGGAACAGCCGCGCCAGGGCGGTGCGCAGGGCCTCGCCCTGCACAGGCTTGGCCACGTGGTCGGTCATGCCGGCGGCCAGGAACTTCTCCCTGTCGCCCACCAGGGCATAGGCCGTGAGGGCGATGATGGGAACCCGCGCCTTGGCCTCGGAGCCTGTCATGGCGCGGATGATCCTGGTGGCCTCCACTCCGTCCATCTCCGGCATCTGGATGTCCATCAGCACGCAGTCGAAGTCCTCCGCCTCCATGGCGACCACGGCCTGCGCGCCGTTGCCCACGCAGGTCACCGCATGACCCATGCGGCTCAGCATCACCTTGAGCCCCAGCTGGCTGATGGGCTCGTCCTCCGCCAGCAGGATGCGCAGGGACGTAACCTCCGGGCGCGGCGCAAAGTCCGGCAGGCAGGTGTCGGCAGCGCTCGTCTTGTCCTCGGGCAGGTCGATGGAGAAAACGATGGTGGTGCCAGCGCCCAGGGCGCTTTTGACGCACAGGCTGCCGCCCATGGCCTGCACCAGCCGCTTGACTATGGCCAGGCCCAGGCCCGCGCCCTCGTACTTGCGGGTGTAGGAGGCGTCCGACTGGGTGAACCGCTCGAACACATAGGCGATCTTGTCGTCCGGAATGCCGATGCCGGTATCGCTCACGGCGAGGTACAGCCTGGTTTTGGCGCCCTGGCCCCCTGGCTTGCCGAGTGCCTGGAACGGGCGCGCCCAAACGCTCACCCGCACGCTGCCGCTGGCCGTGAACTTCACCGCGTTGCCCACCAGGTTGAACAGGATCTGGCGCAGCCGGGCGTCGTCGCCCAGCAGGCGGGGCGGCACGCCGGGGTCGGCCTCCAGCTCCAGGGCCACCCCCTTGCCCTTGCACACCACCTGGAACATGCCCACAACGGACTCCGCCACCTCCCCGGCGCAGAACGACTCCTGCCGCAGCTCCAGCTGCCCGGCCTCGATGCGGGAGAAGTCCAGAATGTCGTTGAGCAGGGCCAGCAGCCTGCACCCGGCATCGAAGGCCATGTCCTGGTACACGCCGCGCTCCAGGGGCGAGGGGTCGCCACGGAGCAGCTGGAGCATGCCCAGCACGCCGTTCATGGGGGTGCGGATCTCGTGGCTCATGTTGGCCAAGAACTCGCTCTTGGCCCGGTTGGCGGCCTCGGCCTCCTCCTTGGCCTGAATGAGCCTGGCCTCGCCCTGCATGCGCTCCAGCTCCGCCGCGGCGCGCATGCCCACCAGTTGGAGCATGGCCTCGGCCCTGCGCTGGTCGTCCAGGGGCCGCCGCCCAATAACCGCGATGAGCCCGATGGCCCGGCCCTGGGCGTCCCAAAGGGTCACACCCACGTAGCTCTCGGCCACCATGTCCTGCAGCACCTGATCTTTGGGGAAAAGCTGGCGCACGGCCGCCGGGAAGCAGCACACGTTCTTGCCCACCACATCGCCGCAGGGGGTGTCCTTCAGGGCATAGGAGACGTTGTCCTCGAACTGCCCGTCGAAATACACCGCCACGGTCCGCGCCATGAGGCCATCGCCCTCCAGCCTGTCGATGCAGACGAAGTCCATGCCGAGCTTGCGGGCCAGGTAGCGCGCCAGGGAGTGGAAGAAGTCCTCGCCGTTGTGCTCCGTGCCGCAGCCCAGCAGGAACACCTGCGTCTCCTCCAGCCACTTGCGCTCGGTCATGTCGCGGCCAACCACCACCATGCCCTTGCGCTGGCCGTTTTCGTGGAACATGGGAATGCGGATGACATCAAGGACCATGCTCTCGCCGTTGGGCAGGGGGATGGCCTCCTCCACGCGGCTGGTCACGGAACCGCTTGCCGCGGCCTCGGCCCAGGCCAGCTCGGACGCGGCCGCAAAGCCCCGGAACACCTCCTGGTGGAAGGGCCGCAGGGCCGCCAGCTCGGCGTCCGTCTTGCCGTGGAAGTCCTGCCTGCCCAGGCCGAACAACTCCAGGCCGAAGGCGTTGGCCTCCAGCCAGCGGCCCTCGCCGTCCTGGAAGCACACCAGGTCCGGCATGGCGTTGATGAGCGTTTGCAGCTGCCTGCGGCCCTCTCGCTGGCCGTCCTCCGCGCTTTTGCGCTCGGTTATGTCCTCACGCATCAGCAGCGCCCCCACAATGCGCTTGCCCCGGCGCAGCGGCACGCCGTGCAGGCGCTGGTAGCCCTCCAGCCCAACGGAGGAGCGCGGCACATGCACCTGCTCCAGGCTGATGGTGCGCCCGGAAAGGATGGGCCGCAGCTGGTCGCCTATGCCCGCGCTGACTATGCCTGGCAGCTCCCACAGCAGCTTGCCGACGTAGTCCTCGCTGGTGAGCTTGTTCTTGGTGAACTGCGCAAGGTGCCAGCGGTTGACGTAGGTGATGGCGCCGTTCTCATCGCAGGCCATGATGGAGATGGGACTCTCGTCCAGGATGAGCCGCAGGCGTTCCTCGCTCTCCTCCAATTCCTGGGCCACGGATTTGCGGTCGGTTATGTCCGTGAACATGCCGAAGCTGCCCGCGACCCCCCCCTCCTCCATGATGGGGCTGGCCTTGACCCTCGCCCACAGCTCGCCGCCATCGGCCCGGCGCAGGCGAAGCTCGTCGTCCCCGGCCAGGCCTTTGCGGCGTGCGGCCAGCAGCGCCAAATGCGCGGCGCGGTCTTCCGGGAAGCCGAAGTCCAGCATGGAGCTTTCCAGCATACGCTCCAGGGGGCAGCCCAGCATCTTGGCCATCTCCTGGTTGGCGTAGGTGGTGCGGCCCTCGCCATCCATGGCCCAGATGCCCTCGTTGGCCGTTTCCACCATGCGGCGGAAGCGCTCCTCGCTCTTGCGCAGGGCCAGTTCGGCCTGCTCGCGCTGCCGGATTGTCCGCTGCTGCAGCAGGTTCTGGTAGGCCTTTTCCGAAAGCTGGTTGGCTATGAGGAACAAGGCCTCCGCCACGTTGCGGAACTGCTCCACGGACATGACCGGAACCTCGGCCAGGGCGGCGAGAAACTCGGCGGGGTCCGCGCCGATGAGCTCGGCATAGGCCAGCATCCGCTCCTCGTCCTGGGCCTCGTTGCGCACCTGGCCGATGAGCCAGTTGCCCACATGCCGCCCGGCCAGGGTGATGCTCGCACCGGCGTCCCAGAGCCCGCCGCTCAGGCAGGGCTGCAGCACCGGCCCATCCGGATTGTAGCTGCCCAGCACCGCATCGGACTTGTAGCAGTTGGCCAGGCCCTTCGGGGTGGTGCGGATGATGTCGTTGCACAGGCGGCAAAAGCCGCTGGGCTTGGTGATGGGCGTGCCGTCGGGCCGGGTGATGAGGGAGGCCACCCCGGTGGCCCGGGCAAAGGCGTCCTGAAGGCTTTGCAGCTCGGCTAGGTCGAAGATGTCGGAGAGGGCGACGTCCGGTGGGCAGAGGGCGGAATCCGCATCGCCGCAGCTTTGGGGGTGTTTGCTGGGCATGGCGGCTCCTGGTCAGAGTTTATACGTATTGCGTACTACTGCCGTCTGTCCAAGTCAATATGCTCAACAAAAAATGCGTTATATGCCTGGCACTCCCTGGCAAGGCCCCAACGGGGCGCGGCGGATGTCAGGGGCGGATGTCAGGGGCCGATATTCACCGGCCATATGTACCGGCAAAATCCGGGCAAGAAGCCAGGGTCGCACAAACACATACCAGCTTTCCACCTTTTTGCCAACGCGCAGAACGATTTTTACGTAAAGTTTTCGGCATCGCCCGCCACAGAGGGGGGCCAGAAGCTGGAGGGATGACAGGAGGGGCGAGCAGAAGGAACGAGCAGAAGGGAGAGACGGAGACGGTTCTGGAGGGTGGACCGGGCGCAGCTGGTGGGCGCGGACTCAGTCGTCCGGCGAGTCAGTCGTCCGGCGAGTCATAGGCCAGGGGAACATTGTGCAGTTCTTCCCGGCAGGCGCGCCAATGCGGCAGGAAGGAGTCCATCAGTGCGTAAAAGCGCTTGTTGTGGAGGCGCTCCAGCAGGTGCGCCAGCTCGTGCACCACAACGAACTCCAGGCAGCCCGGGGAGCAGCGCGCCAGCTCCAGGTTGAGCCAGATGCGCCGCGCGCGGATGTTGCAGCTGCCCCACTTGGTCTTCATCTTCTTTATGCCCCAGTGGGCGGCGCGCACGCCCACCACCGGCTGCCACTGCTCCAGCAGCGGGGGCACAAGCTCCGCCAGCCGCGCCCGGTACCACTGGTCCAGCAGTTCCTTGCGCCGCGCCGTGCCCGTTCCGGGCCGCACGCAAAGCTCGATGGTGTCCAGCCCGCACAGCTCCACCTTGGCCGGGCCGGGGCGCTCCTGCACCAGCAGGCGGTACTGCTGGCCCAGGTAGGGGTGCAGCTCACCGTCGGTCATGCCGCACCGGGCCTGGAAGCTTTGCGCGGCGAACCGGGCCCTGTGGCGCTTGATCCAGTCGAGCTTGCCGACCACGGCCTGGCGCACGGCCTCGGCGCTGGCCACAAGGGGGGCGGCCACGCGCACGCGGCCATGGGGCGGGTACACCCGCAGCCGCAGGCCGCGAATGTTCTTGCGCACCACCTCGACGGTGATGTCGTCCACGACTATTTCCACGGGCTG